>DASSTY010000292.1:0-3463 GCA_035707585.1 Gemmatimonadales bacterium | reverse complement strand
GACGAGCAGCACCGTTTCGGCGTCGAACAGCGTGCGGCGCTGATCGGCAAGGGTGCCGCACCGGACGTACTGCTGCTTACCGCCACGCCGATCCCCCGGTCGCTGGCGCTCACGTTATACGGCGATCTCGACGTCTCGACTCTGCGGCAGCGCCCGCCGGGACGCGGCACCGTTCGGACTGCGCTCCGGAGCGAAGCCCAGCGCGCTCGGGTCCTTGATTTCGTTCGATCGGCATGCGGTGAAGGCCGGCAGGCCTATGTCGTGCTGCCGGTCATCGAGGAGTCGGAGCGGGCCGATCTGCGGGCCGCCACCACGATGGCGCAGACGCTGGCGGCCCGCTGGCCCGAGCTCAACGTCGGGCTGGTGCACGGCCGCATGAAAGCCGAAGAGCGCGATGCCGTGATGCGCGCATTCAGGGACGGCGAAGTGAACGTGCTGGTTGCCACGACCGTAATCGAGGTGGGAATCGACGTCCCCAACGCGACGATCATGCTGGTGGAGCATCCGGAACGATTCGGGCTGGCTCAGCTTCATCAGCTTCGTGGGCGGATCGGGCGCGGCGCCGAGGACAGCTTCTGTATTCTGCTGTCACCGGAAGCACCGCCCGATCGACTGCACGGCTTCGCGTCTACCAACGACGGCTTCCGGATCGCCGAACTGGATCTGAAAGAGCGGGGGATGGGAGACCTGATCGGGGCGCGGCAGTCGGGCGGGTTCGAGCTCCGGCACGCCCGTTTTCCCGATGACAACGTGCTGCTCGAATCGGCCCGCGGGCTGGCGCAGCGGCTGCTCGAGTCCGATGCCGCGCTGCAGCGGCGCGAACACCAGGCGCTCAAGGCGCGAGCGCTGTCGCGTTACCCGCGCGCGGTGGAGCTGTTTCGAGTCGGCTGATTCAGGTCAGAAGCGCACTACCAGCCCCAGCCGGGTTTCGTGCGGCGTTACCGACACATCGGGTTCGAACGGAATATTGGCGGGCAGCGCCTTGGGCCGGCTCAACTCCCAGATGAACATCACACCGGCGCCCACCAGTGCCGCTTCGCCGCCGATCAGCCAATTGCGGGCGCGCCGATCGTAGTGGAGGGTGCGCTGGTACAGCGCTTCGATTTCGGGATCCTGGTACACGCCGGTCGGCGCCAGCGCGCACAGGTCGGTATTGGCGAAGCACCGGCTCCGGATTTCGTCGAATGCCTGGTCGGCGGTATGGTGCGATTCCGCGGCGAGCACATTCATTCCGATCGACCCGGCCAGCAGCGCCCACTTGCCGTACTTGACCCACACAGGCGATTGCTGAGCCGCCGCGGCTGTGGATGACAGCGCGAGCAGAATCAGCAGCAGGGAGGTGACTCGCTTCATTGCCCAAACCGGTGGAGGTCGCCGTTGCCGCCCAGTGCCAGAAATCCGTCGCTGAGCGGCAGCGGTGGAACGTCGATCGGCTGCCAGATCGCGACCCGCCACCGCTCGCGCCCCTGGTGATCGAGTCCCCGGAGGATCCCATCGGCGCCGCCCAGCAGAATGTCGCCGCCAACCAGCACCGGGCCGACGGTCACCGGCCAGCCGAGCCGAGCCACTACCTCGGGCGTGGGGGCGGAAGCACCGAGCGCCAGCCGATAGAGCGTGCCGAGGCGGCTGACCACGTATGCCGTGTCGCCGCGCAACGCGGGAGCGGTGAAGACAGGAGCATCGAGCTTAACGCGCCACGCGCTGCTGAGGTCTTGCGGGTGGAGGGCCACCACTTCGGCGCTGGTCGTGCCGGCAACCAGGAGGTCGCCTTCAGCCTTCCAGCCGGCGAGCACGGTTCCAGGCGATGGTCTTCGGGCCAGAACGCGGCCGCTGTCGGCCGAGAGGCGGAAGAGTGAATCGACGGTACTGACGAGTATCGCGCCGCCGATGCCGATCGCGGGTGCGCGCGCCGGGCCGACGCGGCGGCGCCAGCGGATGGCGCCCTGGGCGGTGTCCAGCGCCACCACGCCGCCGGCTTCGGTCAGGGCAATGAGCTGACCACCGATCAGCGCCAGTGGCACACCCACCGGGCCGATGGAACGATCCCAGATCGACTTGCCGTCGGTGGTCTGGAGCGCCCGGACTTTGCCGTCGGGACGTCCGGTGGCCACGTAAAGCCGGCGGCCCTCGCGGATGATCCCGCCCAGAATCGCGCCGCCGAATCGATCGTGCCAGCGGCGCTCGCCATCGGCGAGGCGCACCGCCGCCACCCGGCGGTCGCTGCCCGCCACGTAGAGGGTACTGTCGTCCAGCGCCACCGGCGCGAAGATGCCGCGGCCCACGTCCTTGTGCCAGAGTTCGGGCGGTGGATCGCCCGCGTTGGCGGCCGGGACCGGGGGCGGCGGCGGCCGGAAATTGGTGCAACCTGCGTTGACGGCCCCCAGGAGCAACGCTAGACTCCACGCTCTTGCGCGGAACCCACAGATCTTCACGGAAAGACCATGACGGCGGCAGCAATCAGCGAACTGAAACAGCACGTCGGCGAATCTGTCACCGTGCGCGGATGGGTCGCCACCACGCGTTCGAGTGGCAAGATCGCGTTTCTCGTGGTGCGCGACGGCTCGGGATACGTGCAATGTGTGCTATCCAGGAAAGAAGTCACCGACGAAGTCTGGGACCGGTTTCAGACGCTGACGCATGAGATGTCGGTTGCCGTCAGCGGAACGGTCCGCGCCGAGCCACGCTCGCCGGGCGGGTACGAACTGACGGTGAAGGACCTGACGGTGCTCGGTGCCAGCCCCGAATATCCCATTACTCCCAAAGAGCATGGGACGTCCTTCCTGTTCGAACATAGACATCTCTGGCTCCGGAGCCGGCGCCAAACCGCCATTCTCAAGATACGCCACGAGGTGGAGCAGGGCATCCGCGACTTCTTCTACGACCGCGGTTTCACGCTGGTCGACACCCCGATTCTCACCGGGTCGATTGGCGAAGAAGCGGGCAACCTGTTCGCCACCGATTATTTCGACCTGGGAAAGGCGTATCTGGCTCAGACCGGCCAGCTCTACGTCGAAGCGGCGGCGGCGGCGCTCGGCCGGGTCTACTGCTTTGGTCCCACCTTCCGCGCGGAAAAATCCAAGACCCGGCGCCATCTCACCGAGTTCTGGATGGTGGAGCCGGAGGTTGCGTTCAACGATTCCGACGCCAACATGCGGCTCCAGGAGGAATTCGTCAGTTACCTGGTGGCGCGCACGCTGGATCGGCGGCAGGAAGAGCTCAAGGAGCTGGAGCGCGATACCGCGCCGCTCGAGCAGGTGACCGCGCCCTTTCCCCGGATCAGCTACACCGATGCGATCGCGAAACTGAACCAGCTCGGCTCCGACATTGCCTGGGGCCAGGATCTGGGCGGCGACGACGAGACGCTGCTGGCGCGGCAGTACGACCGGCCCGTCATGGTGTACAACTATCCCAAGGAGGTCAAGGCGTTCTACATGAAGGAGAACCCTGACGACCCCCGCACCGT
>DASSTY010000291.1:0-2956 GCA_035707585.1 Gemmatimonadales bacterium | reverse complement strand
CGCGAGGGCCGCGAGCAGATTGCCGGACTGGCCGGAAGGCGGATCGGTGTGCTGACCGGAACCAGCATGGGCCCGCTGATGCCATCGGTGCTGGAATCGCTTTCCCAATTCACCGGGGCGGAATTCGAATTGATCGTGCTGGAGAATTCGCTCTTTGGAACCAGCGTGACCACGGCGGGGCTGCTTCCCGGCGTGGCGTTCCAGCGTGCGCTGGCCGGCCGGTGCGACCTCGACCTGGCGCTGCTGCCGGGCGAGTCGGTCAACGACGACGGCCTTTTCATGGACGACATGAGATTCGATCTGCTGACGGCGTCGGTGCCGATGGAAGTGCGGCTCTCCAAGGACTTCGTCGACGCGCTGGGCGCATGCCGGGCGGCATGAGCCGGCCCACCGTCGCAATCGTCGGCCGTCCCAACGTCGGAAAGAGCACGCTCTTCAACCGGATCGTGGGCGGACGGCGCGCCATCGTTTCGGATCAGGCGGGCACCACGCGTGACCGGCATTTCGGCGAGGCCGACTGGCAGGGTCGCCGGTTCTGGCTGATCGATACCGGCGGATTGCTGCCCGATTCCGATCAGTCGATGGATCGCGCCATCCGGCAGCAGGTCGAGTTCGCGCTGGATGAAGCCGACGTGGTGATCTTCCTGGTGGATGGTCAGGAAGGCCCCAACCCGGTCGATCAGGCGATCGCCGCGCGGCTCCGCAAGTCGGGGAGGCCGGTGCTCCTGGCGGTCAACAAGCTGGATGACCTGGAACGCAGCACCGCCCAGCACGCCTTCTGGGATCTCGGCTTCGACGAACCGATGGGGGTGTCGGCGGGGACAGGAAAGGGAAGCGGCGATCTGCTGGACAGACTGGTCGATCTCCTCCCGCCGCGCACCGACGACGAAGACCAGGCAGCGATCCAGGTGGCGGTGATTGGCCGGCCCAATGCCGGCAAGTCGTCGCTGGTGAATCGTCTGGTGGGCGAGGAACGCAGTGTGGTGGCGCCGGAAGCGGGCACCACCCGCGATGCCGTCGACTCCGTCTTGCGGTATCATGGTCGCACCCTCAACTTCATTGATACCGCAGGGTTGCGCCGTCGAGCTAAAGTGGACGATGATCTGGAATTCTATTCGACGCTCCGGACCGAACGGGCGGTGGAGCGAGCCGACGTCTGTGTCCTCGTGGTCGACGCCACCCTGGGACTCCACAACCAGGATCTCCGGATCGCCACTCGTGCGTGGGAGCGCGGCTGCGCACTGATCATCGCGGTCAACAAGTGGGATCTGGTCGAAGGGAAAGACGCCAACACCGCGCGGCGAGGCCAGGCGGAGCTGGTCGCCAAGGCCCCGTTCCTCGAATACGTGCCGTTCGTCTATCTCTCGGCGGTGACGGGGCAGCGCGTTTCCAAATTGCTCGATCAGATTCTGGAAGTCGCTGAGGCCCGCGAGCAGCGGGTCGGCACCAGCGAAGTCAACCGGGTGCTGGCGGAACTGGTAGAGCGGAGTAATCCTCCCCAGAAGCCGGGCGAAGAAGTGAAGCTGCTCTACGCTTCGCAGATCGGCACCGCGCCGCCGGCTTTTGCGATCGTGACCAACCGCCCGGAAGCGGTACCGGAATCGTACCAGCGGTATCTGACCCATGGGTTCCGTGCGGCGTGGCCGTTCCCCGGCTCACCGCTTCGCCTCAAATTCACTCGACGAGGATCCCGGCGCTGATGACCTGGGCTGCAGCGGGCTGGCTGGTGCTGGCGTACCTCACCGGTGCGATCCCCACCAGCTATCTGGCCGGTCGGTTGTTTCGGGGGATCGATCTCAGAGAGCACGGCAGTCATAATCTCGGTGCCACCAACGTGTATCGCACGCTGGGGCCACGCTATGCTATTCCGGTCGGCATTGTCGATCTGCTCAAGGGCGTGGTGCCGACCGTGATCTACGCGCGCCAGGTGTCATCGTCCGATCTCGTCGCATTGCTGTTTGGAGTAACCGCGGTGCTGGGCCACGTCTTCTCCGTCTTCGTGCGCTTCCGCGGTGGCAAGGGCGTGGCGACAGCAGCCGGCGTTATGCTGGGCCTGACTCCTGGCGCCGTCGGAGTCTGCTTTGTCGTGTGGGCGTCAGTACTGGCGCTGACCGGGTATGTCTCGTTGAGCAGCATCGCCGCCGCGGCCGTGCTACCACTCGCCGTCTACCTCCTGTATCCGGGAAGCCGGCATCTGGTGTGGCTCGACGCGGTGGTGGCCGCGCTGATTATCTGGTTCCACCGCGCGAACATCGGCCGCCTGCTTCACGGAACCGAGAACCGGTTTGGCCGGCGCGGGGCAGCCGCGCCTCACTCGTGAGCCGGATCGGAGTACTCGGCGGCGGGAGCTGGGGAACCACGCTCGCCGATCTGCTGGCGCGGCGAGGGCATGACGTGCGGATGTGGGCGCGCGAGCCGGAGGTGGTCGCGTCCATCAACCAGCGCCGGGAAAACCGGCTCTATCTCCCCGAGGTGCCGCTGGCGCCTGGCCTCGCCGCGGTGGCCAGCACGCCCGAAGCGGTGGAGGGAGCCGACTTGATTGTGTCGGCGGCGCCGAGTCATGCGGTGAGGACGGTATGCCAGTCGGCCGCGGCGACGGTGGCTCAAGGTACCGTGGTGGTGAGCGTTACCAAGGGGCTCGAGTCCGAATCGCTGCTGCCGATGTCCGCGGTGCTGCAGCAGGTGCTGCCTCAGGCCCGCGTCGCGGTGCTGTCGGGGCCGAGTTTCGCCCGCGAAGTAGCGGAGGGCCAGCCGACCGCCGTGGTGGCCGCGTCGGCCGATCCCGCAGCAGCCGCCGAAACCCAATCGGCGTTCGTAACCAGCCGGTTCCGGGTTTATACCGCCAGCGATGTGGTGGGAGCCGAACTGGCCGGCGCGCTCAAGAACGTGATCGCGATCGCGGCCGGAATGCTCGAAGGACTTGGGCTGGGACATAATCCCCGCGCCGCGCTGCTGA
>DASSTY010000290.1:0-5980 GCA_035707585.1 Gemmatimonadales bacterium | reverse complement strand
CAGAGCCAGAGCGGAACGCCGGCGAGGGAGGCATGCTTTGGGCGCCTGGTCCGGGCGAGCTGAAAGGTGAGATAACTCCGATACCGACGGTCGAGCGCCCATTCGACACTGCATCGGTCCTTCGGCACGAAGTGCGAGACTCGGGCCCCGGGCACGTATACCCCGGTTGCGCCGGCGGCAAGGAGCCGCTGCTGCATCTCCTCTTCCTGCCCCAGGGTGCGGAACCGGGCGTTGGGCCCGCGGTGCGGCGCAAACCCGCCGGCATCCAGCACGTCCTGGCGAAAGACCGCCCAGTTGACGCCGATGAAATCCGGAGCGCTGACCATCTGCTCGTGATCTCCCAGGGACCACCCGGTAGCCGAGCGCGGCAGGTACGGTATCAGCCAGTCAGGGGGCCGTTCCTGATAATCCGCATCGAACGGTCCGCCAAAAAAGTGGCCCGGCCCGTGACGGCAGGCCGCCTCGCGATACGCCGCGATCGTGCCCGGAGCAACCACCACGTCGTCATCGAACAGCACCACCAGCTCGGCGTCGGACTGGGCCAGCGCGAAGTTGAGCGCGTTCGACTTGCCCGGCTGGGCCACGTAGAGGTACCGGATCGGATACCGGAGCGAGAGCCCGTCGCAAATCTGCTTCACGCCGGCGGCCTCGCCGTTCTCGACCACTACCAGCTCCAGGGGGCCCCCTGGGTTGGGATCGGCCCCGAGGCTTTCCAAGGTCCGGCCCAGCAGCGCCGGCCGCCCGTGGGTGGCAATCAGGGCGATAGTCCGGATCGGGGCGTCAGAAGCATTCATCGCGGCGAAGGGGTAGAATTGAGCGGTAGAATGAACGACTCCGGCGACTGTTGCATACATGCAACAGTGGGCTGGCAGGCGCGTGGCATGAGTCCGTTGCGGGGGGCATAGCTGTTGCTTAACCGGTCGCGGCGCGCGGGGCGCTGGACCACTGGAAACCTGCCTGGGAGCCGTACTTGACTGAAGCAACGATCGTGGCCGACCGCGACATCTACCGGAGCGATGCCGATCGGCGGCCCGGAGTCGTGGGGACGCTGCGCGAAATCGGGACCGATCTCTGGCGTTTCCGCGACCTCCTCTACCAGATGACCCGCCGCGACATCCGGATCAGATACAAGCAGGCGATCATGGGATTCGGCTGGGCCATCTTCATGCCCCTGATGGTGATCATGGCCGGTGTCCTGATCCGGATTGCCATGGCCCAGGTCTCGGGCAGTCCGCTCGATCGGAGTCATATCGCAGGCCTGGCGGTCAAGTCGCTGCCCTGGTCGTTCTTCGTGGGCGCCATCGGGTTCGGGGTGAACAGTCTGACCGGCAATATGAACCTGGTGTCCAAGATCTACTTCCCGCGCGAAGTCATGCCGCTGTCGGCTACGCTGGCGCAACTGTTCGATACCTCGATCAGCGCCCTGTTCCTGATCGTGATTCTTCCGTTCCTGGGCGTCAGGTTCACCACCGGTCTCTTCTGGGTGCCGGTGATTCTCCTCCTGCTGGTGACGTTTACCGGCGCCACCGCCCTGCTCCTGAGCTGCGCCAATCTGTTTTTCCGCGACGTCAAGTACATCGTCCAGGTGCTGCTGACGTTCGGAATCTTCTTCACGCCGGTCATCTTCGAGCCGATGATGCTGGGTCAGCTGGGCGCCAAGCTGATCATGCTCAATCCGCTGGCGCCGCTGCTCGAAGGAATGCGGATCAGCGTCGTGCTGGGGCACAATCTGCTGGAGCCGCTCAGTGAGCTCAACCATCATGGCGTGATGGTGCTGGTGTGGACGCCGTGGTATCTCGCCTATAGCGCGGTGTGGGCCATCGGCGGACTCGCTCTGGCCGCAACGCTGTTCCATCGCTTGGAGAATGTTTTTGCCGAATACATCTGATCGGGTGAGCAGCCGCACGCCGGGCATCGAGCTGCACCACGTCTGGAAGAAATTCCGGCGGGGCGAGCTGCACGACAGTCTTCGAGACCTGGTGCCGGCCGTCACCAAGCGGCTGCTGGGGCGCGGCCCCAAACGCGACGATCTGGCGGAGGGCGATTTCTGGGCGCTGCGCAATGTCGATTGCGAAATCGGCCCTGGCGAAGCACTCGGGATCATCGGCGCCAACGGGGCCGGCAAGTCCACCGTGCTCAAGATTCTCACGCGGATCCTCCAGCCCACTCGCGGCTGGTGTGAGGTGCGCGGACGGGTCGGCGCCCTGATCGAAATCGCCGCCGGATTTCACCCCGATCTGACCGGCCGGGAAAATATTTTCCTGCAGGGCTCGATCATCGGGATGCCGTCCAGCTACATCGCGAAGCGGTTCGATGAAATCGTGGACTTCTCCGGAATCGAGCCGTTCATCGACACGCCGGTCAAGCGTTACTCCAGCGGGATGAACGCACGGCTCGGCTTTGCCATCGCGGCGCACCTCGACCCCGAAGTACTGGTAATCGACGAAGTGCTGGCGGTGGGCGACCTGGCCTTCCAGCAGAAGTGCTACGATCGGCTCACCGAATTCCGCCGGTCGGGGATTCCGATCGCGTTCGTGTCGCACAACATGCAGGCGGTGGCGTCGGTCTGCGACCGCGCCATGCTGCTGCGGCATGGGCAGGAGCCGCTGATGGGCGAAGTGTCCGACATGCTGGCTGCGTACACTTCGGGCGGCGGCGTCACCACCGAAGACAAGCGGATCGGGGCGGTGCGCAGCAAGGTGGTTCGCGCCGCTGACGGCGAACCGCTGATGGCTCCGATCCACCCGGGCGAAGAGCTCCGTCTCGAGCTGGAAATCGATGCGGCCGCCGACCTCGATCGGACCCAGGTGTCGTTCCAGGTATTCCGCTCCGATGGGATGCGGGTCTACGACGCGCTGTGCGGCGGGCCAGCCGCGCCGGTGCTCCACATACCGGCCGGACGCACCGCTTCCTGCGAGGTCAGGTTCCGGGCCAATCTGCTGCGGGGCACCTATATGGTGGGCGTCACCCTGTTGGAGGCCGATCGGCGTCGCGAACACATCCGGCTCAACAATCTGGGGTCGTTCGTGATCGACGAGCGGGAAAGCTGGAGCGGGGTCGCCGCCTTGCAGGGAGAGACGGCCCTGCGGCTGAGCCCCACTGCACGCGTGGAGCTGGTCGGCTGATCGCAGTCAGGCCGCCGATGGCTCGGCGGGCCGGGGAAACTGCCGCACCCCGCGCGTTGGCGGCGTAAAGCGCTCGAGCGGCTGACGCACCCGGTTGGCGTCGCGGGGTGGCTCAGAGGCCAATCCCAGCCGCCCGGCAACACGCTGGACGGCACCGAGCGGGCCGACGTCCCAGAGCCGGAGCGCCGGGCGCGGAATCCAGGCTCGGCAGGCATAATGGCGGCGCACCTCGGCGGGTGCCGCGGGAACCAGGTCGGCAAAGCCGAGGGTGAAGCGCAGCGCGTCCATTTCGCGGTGGCGCCAGCGGCCCTCGAGATCGCGCCGCCAGATCCACCGCATGCTCGCTTCCAGATCGCCGGCGAATTCGGTGTAGCCGGCGGCCAGCGCCTGATCGCGCAGCCGGAGCCGCGAACGGTAGGTGTTCCGATACTGGCCCGACGGATGGCGGCTGAGCTGGTGCTGATGCCAGCGGTACGCCGCAGTGACATCGTGGGTGCAGACGAGAGGATAGGCCCGCGCCAGGCGCACGAACATTTCGTAGTCGTTGGCGCTTCGCATCGACTCGTCGTAGCCGCCGATTCGGCGGAGGGCGTCGCGGCGAATGACCGCGGCCATCTGGGGCCCGACCGAGCGCCAGAAGGCATCCCAGAACGCATCCACCGGCTGCCCCGGAGGGAACCTCGGTTCCCAGGTGCCTGAGGCCTCGCCGGCCAGCCGCACCGCACCGAAAGCGGCGGCAGCCAGCGGCGTCTGCTCCAGCAACCCGGCGACCTGTTCGATGTGCCAGGGTTCCCAGACGTCGTCGGCATCGAGCCACGCCAGCAGGTCGCCGGTGGCCTGGCGGATGGCCAGATTGCGGGCCGCTGCATTGCCGCAATTGGTGAGCGAGCGGATCACCCGCACGCCGCAACGACGAGCGTACTCCTCCGCGATGCGGGGAGAGTCGTCGGTGGAGCCGTCGTCCACGATGAGGATCTCATCGACCGGCCGACTCTGGGCCAGCACCGATTCGATTGCCTCGCGCAGATACGCGCCGGCGTTATAGCAGGGAATGACTGCCGAAATGGAATGCTTCTGTGACATCATACACCAGTTTCGCCGACTGCCGCGCTGGAAGCGGTGACGACGGTCACGCCATATGAACCAGTCATTCGATTTCACGATCCTCCTGGCCACCCGCAACCGTGCCGAGCTGCTCGCGGACACGCTGGCGGGAATCGCCGCGCAGCACCTGCCCGGTCTCCGGTGGGAAGTGATCGTGGTGGACAACGGAAGCACCGACGGCACGCCGGAGGTGCTGGCTGAGGCCGCGGCCAAACTTCCACTGGTGCAGGAACGGGAACCGGCGCCGGGAAAAAACCGGGCGCTCAACCGCGGCCTGGCGCTGGCGCGGGGCGAGCTGGTGATCTTCACCGACGACGACATCGTACCCGACGCGGAGTGGATATCGGAGCTGCTCAACGCCGCCGCGCGCTGGCCCGATGCTGCGATATTTGGCGGACGAATCACCCCGATCATGCCGCCGGAAACTCCCGAATGGCTGGCGGAGCATCCGTTCACCGAAGCGGCCTATGCCCGGTTCGAACTGGATCAGCCGGAGGGTCGCACCAGCAAGCTTCCCTTCGGGCCCAATTTTGCCGTCCGGGCCCGCGCGCTCGATGGGATCCGCTTTCACGAAGCGATCGGCCCCGAGGGCGACGACTACATCTCCGGCGGCGAAATCGAATTTCTCCAGCGGCTGGAGAGACGCGGCGAAACGATCGTGTACGTGCCGAGTGCCCGGGTGGGCCATGTGGTGCGGCGGGATCAGCTCAGCGTCGACTGGCTGTTCGGCCGGAGCTACCGATTGGGCCGCTGCCTCGTCGAGCTCGGCTTCATCGACCGCCGCCGGGCGCCCCGGGTAGGCGGGGTGCCGGTGTATGTCTGGCCCCGCCTGGCCAAGGAGTGGCTCTACTCTCTCTCAGGCTTCGGCAGCGAACGCCGCCGCTTCGTGGCCGGGCTGGATTATCACTTTCAGCGAGGGTGCGTGAGGCAGCATCGGGTGAGGAACGAGAAACGAGAAACGGGAAGCGAGAAGCGGGGATCCGCGATTCCCTCTAGCGACTAGCGACTCACGCCCGCTTCTCGCTTCCCGTTTCTCGTTTCTCATTCCCCACCACCCGATCCCATCCTCTCGCGGCGCGGAGATACCACGGCCAGAGCAGGCGGGCGCGGCGGTCCCAGCGGCGATAGATCGAATGGCTGCCGGGCACGAACTGGCGAAGCGACAGCGCGGCGGCCATCAGACTGCGATTGCGGCTGCGCCAGACCTTCCACAGATAGTCATTCCATGCCGCACGAATGATCCGCTCGATCCGTTGAACCACCCGGGGAGAATCAGTGACTCGCGCGGCACACCAGGCGTGCCACCGCGCTTCGTAAGCACCCCGAGCCAGCAGGTCGTCGCGCGCCGATGCCTGGTCGGGATGACCGCGGTGGTTGCAGGTGACCCGGTCGGTGCAGATCATCGGGAAGCGCCGCGCCAGCCGCAGCCAGAGATCATAGTCTTCGGCGTAGCGCATCGTCTCGTCGTAACCCTGGACCTCGATCAGCGCATCGCGGCGGACCACGGCGCCCATCTGGGGGACGAAATTCTTCCGCAGCACCGGCCAGAAGCCATCCACCGGGCGGCCGGGCTGGAGCACCCGCGGATGAGTGCCACCCCACCCGCCAAAGCGGCGCTCGCGCGAAAATGCCAGAGCGGCAATCGGGTTCTCTTCGAGGAGGGGGACCACTTCGGCGAGATGGTTGGGCTCCCAACTGTCGTCGGCATCGAGGAAGGCGATCAACTCTCCATGCGCGGCGGCGATGCCGAG
>DASSTY010000289.1:0-5099 GCA_035707585.1 Gemmatimonadales bacterium | reverse complement strand
GAAGGCTACGGCCCCGGCGGCGCCGCGATCTTCATCGAAGCCACCACCGACAATCCCAATCGCACCGTGGCCGAAATTCGCCATGCCTTCAGCCGGAACGGTGGCAACCTCGGCGCCAGCGGCTCGGTGGCCTGGATGTTCGATCGTAAGGGACAGATCTACCTCGACGCCGCCGGACTCGCCGAGGACCGCGCACTGGAAGCGGCGCTGGAAGCAGGCGCCGAAGACTTTACCCGCGACGGCGATCAATACGTCGTCTCCACCGGCCCGGCCGACTTCCACGCGGTGCAGGACGGTCTCGCCAGCCACGGGCTCGCGGTCGCCTCGGCCGAACTCGCCATGGTGCCGAAGAACACCGTCAAGGTGGAAGGCGCCGACGCGGAGAAGCTGATCAAGCTGATGGAAGTCCTGGAAGAACTGGACGACGTTTCGAAGGTCTTTTCCAACTTCGATATCGACGCGGAGCAGCTGGCGGAGGCCGAGGCCTGAGGACTCCGGGGTGAAGGTCCTCGGGATCGACCCCGGCACCGCGGTGGTCGGCTACGGCGTGGTCGACTCCGGGACCGGTCCCACTCCTCGGCTCATCGAGTGCGGCGTCATCCACACCCGAGCGCGTGATCCCCTCCCTGTGCGGCTCAAGATGATCTACGACGGCGTGTCCGCCCTGCTCGCACGGCACCAGCCCGATGCGCTGGCCGTCGAAGCAGCGTTCTACAGCAAGAACGCCCGCACCACCATGGTGCTGAGCCATGCGCGGGGCGTCATCCTGCTGGCCGGAGAACAGGCCGGCGTGCCGATCGGCGAATACCCTCCGGCCGTCGTGAAGAAAACGATCGTGGGCCGCGGCGCAGCCCTCAAGCCGCAGGTAGGCTACATGGTGGCGCAGCTGCTCCGGCTCAAGAGCGCCCCCGAGCCGGCCGATGCGGCCGATGGCGTGGCGGTGGCTCTCACTCACCTGATGATTTCGAAGCGGCAGACAGCGTTCTTCCAGCAGGTCACGGGTTCGCGATGATTGCGGCAGTGAGCGGGGTGCTGGCCGACCGGAACGGCGATCGGGTGCTGATTCAGACCGACGGCGGGGTGGGCTATGAAATCACCGTGTCGGCGGGCGTCCTCGACCGGCTGCCGGTGACGGGCAGCCGGGTCACCCTTCACACCGAGCTGGTAGTCAAGGAAGACGCCTGGTCGCTCTATGGGTTTGATCAGCCGCTGGAGCGAATGGTCTTTCAGCGGCTGCTGACCGCGGCGGGGTTCGGTCCCAAGCTGGCGCTGGCGGTGCTCTCGGCACTCGGCGCCGAGCGGACCATCCGCAGCATTCAGAATCGTGATCTCACCCTGCTGAGCAGCGTCAGCGGGGTGGGCCGGAAGAAAGCCGAGCGGCTGGCGCTCGAGCTGCACGACAAATTCGAGGAAATCAGCGCGGCGCCGGCGATACCGGCCGCGGCCGGCACCGAGGAGGCGCTTCGCGCGCTGATCGCTCTGGGCTATACTCCGGCCGCCGCCGATGATGCGGTTCGCGCGGCGCTGGCCGCCGGCGCGCCGCCCGAAACGGCGCAACTTGTCCGGCGAGCGCTCCAGCTGCTCGCCGCCACGCGTGGAGGTCGCTAAAGTCGCATGACTGTGCCTGCCGTGACCATCGAATGGATCTGCACCCGCTGCGGATCCACCAACCGGAAGCTGGTCGCCGCCGAGACGACCAGGACCACCGATCGTTGCCTTCGCTGCGGCACCGTGCACGTGCTCACTCCCGGCAGTCAGCCGCTGGTTCGCTGGCAGGCAGTACCGAAGTAGCAGCTCGAGGTTCGCAGAGGAATTATGGAACGCGTGCAGGTCACTACCCCCGAAGTCCTTCCCGAAGAGACCGGCGCCGATGCAGCGCTCCGGCCGTCGCGGCTCGACGAGTTCGTCGGCCAGGAGCAGGTCAAGAGCTCGCTGCAGATCGCGATCGATGCCGCGCGCCAGCGGGGCGACACCCTCGACCACACGCTCTTCTTCGGCCCGCCGGGACTGGGGAAGACTACCCTGGCGATGCTGATGGCGCGCGAGATGGGCGTGCAGATCCGGATTACCTCGGGACCGGTGCTGGAAAGGCCGGGTGATCTGGTCGGCCTCCTGACCGGACTGACTCACGGCGACATCCTGTTCGTGGACGAAATCCACCGGCTCAAGCCGGCGCTGGAAGAATTTCTCTATCCGGCAATGGAAGACTATCGGGTCGATGTCCGAATCGCCGAAGGCCCCCACGCCCAGACCATCCCGATGCCATTGGAGCCGTTCACCCTGATCGGCGCCACCACCCGCTTCGGAATGCTGACCCCGCCGATGCGGGCGCGGTTCGGGATAGTCGAGCGGCTCAACTACTATCCGCCCGAAGAGCTCAAGCAGATCGTGGAGCGGTCGGCCACGATTCTCAATGTCCCGATCGACCAAGCCGGCGCCCACGAAATCGCCCGGCGCAGCCGGGGAACCCCGCGCGTTGCCAATCGGCTCCTCCGCCGGGTGCGCGACTACGCCCAGGTCCGGGCCGGCGGCGCCATTACGCTCGAAGTCGCGGCCGAAGCGCTTTCCCGTCTCAATGTCGATGAGTTCGGGCTGGATGACATGGACGCGCGGATCCTCACCACGATCATCGAGAAGTTCGGCGGAGGCCCCGTCGGACTCGGCACCATTGCGGTGGCGGTCGGCGAAGACGCCGGCACCCTGCAGGACGTCTACGAGCCGTATCTCATCCAGCAGGGTTTTCTCGAACGGACCCAGCGCGGCCGAGTGGCGACGGCAATGGCGTATCGGCGATTCGGACTGACGCCGCCGGCGGGTCAGGCGTCGATGTTCGAGAGCTGAGCGCGGTGGCCGCCGATTTTCGCACCGCCGATTTCGACTACCACCTTCCGCCCGAGCTGATTGCGCAGGAGCCGGTGGCGGAGCGGGGCGCCAGCAGGATGATGGTGGTGAGGCGGACAGACGGACTGACGGACAGACGGACTGGGGCGGTGCTTTCGACGGATATCGAGGACCGGACGTTCGCCGAGCTGCCGGAGTTGATCCCGCCGGGTGATCTGCTGGTTCTCAACGATACCCGGGTGCGGCATGCGCGGCTGCTGGGGATGCGGCCATCGGGCGCGCCCGCGGAAGTGCTGCTGCTTCACCCTGCCACCGATGGCGACTGGGTCGCGATCGGAAAACCGGGAAGCGCGCTGCGCCCGGGAAAGCGGATCACGCTGGGCGACGGCGTCGAAATCGAAACGGTGGAGGTACTGGCAGAGGGATATCGCCGGGTTCGGGCGATCGGCGCCGACATGGAAGAAGCGATCCGGCGATTCGGCCGGCTGCCGCTGCCGCCCTATATCCACCACGACCCCACCGATCTGGACGAGGCCAGATATCAGACGGTGTACGCCCGCGAAGAAGGGAGCGTGGCCGCTCCGACCGCGGGGCTGCATTTCACTCCGGCGATCCTGAGCGAGCTGGAAGCGCGCGGCGTGGAGCTGGCGCGGGTGACGCTCGAAGTTGGCCCCGGCACCTTCAAGCCGGTAGAAGACGACGATTACACCCGCCACCCGATGCATCCCGAGAGTTACGTCGTTCCTGAACAGGCGGCGAACCAGATCGCGGCTGCGCGAGTGCGCCGCGCCCGGATCTGGGCCGTAGGCACCACCGTGGTGCGCGCACTGGAAAGCGCGGCCGACAGCTCCGGCGTTGTCCATCCCGGCCGGGCTGAAACCCGCCTGATGATCGCGCCGGGCTATCGGTTCAAGGTGGTGGATGCGCTCCTCACCAACTTTCACCTTCCCCGCTCCACTCTCCTGCTGCTGGTAGCCGCCTTTGCCGGCTACGATCGGATCCGCGCCGCCTACGCTCACGCGGTGGAGCAGCGCTATCGGTTCTACTCCTATGGCGACGCCATGGTGATTCTTTGACCCCCGACCCGGAGCGCTCGATGACTTTTTCCAACCCTGGTGGTGCCGCGGCGATCAGCGGCGCCGAAGCCTACGTGCAGGCGCTGCTCGATCTGATCGGCGACCGCGACCCGCTGGAAATCCAGGCCGAGCTGCTGCCGTGGCTCGATGAGCGGCTGGCCGACGTGGACGACGAAGAACTCCGCCGCCCCGAAGCGCCGGGCAAATGGTCGGTGCTGGAGGTCGTTCAGCACCTGGCCGACAGCGAAATGATCAACGGGTATCGTCTGCGGATCATGCTGGAGCAGGATGATCCGCCCATCCAGGGATACGATCAGGACCGCTGGGCCAGCGTTTTCCGCTATCGCGAGGTAGAACTCGAGATGGCGATGGCGCAGCTCCGCGCGTTGCGGGCGGCCAACCTGCGGATCTGGCGCTCCCTCAGCGACGAGCAGCTTGCCCGCGTGGGGCGCCACAGCGAACGCGGCCTCGAAACGGTGGGCCACCTGATTCGTCTGGTCGGAGCCCACGACCTGGTGCACCGGCGGCAGATCAACCGGATTCTGGGATAATCAGCTCGCACATGTTCGAATTCACCGTCCATGCCACCGAAGGTGCCGCCCGCGCCGGCACCCTGACGCTGCCGCACGGCACCGTGCCGACGCCGGCGTTCATGCCGGTGGGAACCCATGGTGCGGTGCGGGGTCTCCACCCCGATGAAGTGCGGCGCACCGGTGCAACCATGGTTCTGGGCAACACCTATCACCTGCATCTTCGGCCGGGCGAAGATGTGGTGCGCGCCTTTGGTGGGATTCAGCGCTTTACCGGCTGGAACGGTCCGATGCTTACCGATTCCGGCGGCTTTCAGGTGTTCTCCCTCGAAGGGCTCCGCCGGATCAGCGAAGAGGGCGTCGAGTTCCAGAGTCACGTGGATGGCAGCCTCAGGATGCTCACCCCCGAAAAGTCGATCGAAATCCAGGCAGCGCTCGGCGCCGACATCGCGATGCAGTTCGATCACGTGGTGCCGGGCCAGGCCCCCCGCGAACTGGCCGAAGAGGGAATGGAGCGTTCGCTCCGCTGGCTGGAGCGATGTGCGAGGAGGCATGGAGAGTTAGTGGGACAGACCGACGGGCGGACAGACGGACGGAACTCTGCCACCGCATCGGAACCATCGTCCGTCAGTCCGCCAGTCCGCCAGTCCGC
>DASSTY010000288.1:0-4345 GCA_035707585.1 Gemmatimonadales bacterium | reverse complement strand
CCGTTCATGGCAATGCACAATTACGATGTGAACGAGCTCATGCTGATGCTGCAGCGCTGGGGCGTGGACCAGTTGTATTGCCGGCTCACGGCCGGCCGCGACGGTGGCGGATACCGCGGAATTTCACTGCTGTTCCGGAAGCCGCTGGAAACAACTGCCTGATCTTCAATCTGCCGGCTCACGAAAGCTGATAAATGCAACTGCCCGTTGCCGAAACCGGTCGTGCACTTCCCGCCACCGTGATTATCGGAGGCGGCATCGTCGGGCTGGCCACCGGATGGCGGCTGCTGGAGCGCCACCCGGGAACTCCGCTGGTGCTGCTGGAAAAAGAGTTGGCGGTAGCCCAGCACCAGAGCGGCCACAACAGCGGCGTGCTTCACGCCGGGCTGGCGTATCGTCCGGGTTCGCTCAAGGCGCGGCTCGCGACCGAGGGAATTCGCCGGATGACGGCGTTCTGCCGGGAACACGACATCGCCCATGAAATCTGTGGCAAGGTGGTAGTTGCGACCGAGCCCGGCGAGCTGCCGCGGCTGCGGGCAGTGATGGAACGCGGGCAGCAGAACGGGCTCTGCGATCTCGCCTGGCTCTCACCGGAGCAGCTGCGAGATATCGAACCTCACGCCAGGGGAGTGGCGGCGCTGCGGGTGCCGGAAGAGGGCATCGCCGATTTTCCAGCGGTGTGTCGCCGGCTGGCAGAGTTGATCGAAGCGGGCGGCGGACGGGTCGTGACCGGCACGCCGGTACGGGCGATTCGCCGCGAGGGATCGCGCTGGATTGTCGAAGCCGAGGCCGCGGACTTCGAAACCGATCTGCTGATTAACTGTGCCGGGATCCAGAGTGATCGGATCGCGCAGATGGCCGGTGAACGTCCCCCGATCCGCAACGTGCCGTTCCGCGGCGACTACTACCGGCTCATCCCGGAGCGCGCCGGTCTCGTGCGCCACCTGATCTACCCGGTGGCCGATCCGGCCTTTCCCTTCCTGGGAGTTCATCTCACGCGCCGGGTGGACGGAACGGTGGACGCCGGCCCCAACGCGGTGCTGGCCACGTCGCGCCAGGGATACCACTGGTTGGATGTCGATCTTCGCGATCTGGCGGAGATTGCGAGCTTTGCCGGGCTCTGGAAGTTTGTCGGACGCTATCCGGCCATGTGCTGGCGCGAGCTGCGGCGATCGTTCAGCCGCGAAGTGTTTGCGGCAGCGCTTCAGAAGCTGCTGCCCGAACTGGTTGCGGCTGACCTGGAGCCAGGGGGCGCGGGAGTGCGGGCCCAGGCCATGGCGCCGGACGGATCGCTGGTGCAGGACTTCGTCTTTCTGGAGCGGCCCGGCGCGGTGCATGTGCTCAATGCGCCGAGCCCCGCCGCCACCGCCTCGCTGTCAATCGCAGATGAAGTCGTGACCCGCGCGCGAGTGGTGGCCGGCGGGTGAGCAACGTTGCCTTCGAATGATTCCCACACCGGCGCAAACGCCCGCGCCAGCATGGTAGTGAAGACACGCGCGCCGGCCGGGCTCATGTGGTGATAGTCCGAGAACCACGCGTCGTTACAGAACGCATCGGCATCGCCGCCGGTGACGTCGAGCAGCGGAATTCCTCGGCTCCGCGCGAAGCTTCCCAACGCATCGAGATATCTCTGATAGCGGGCCTGGCCCTCGGGGCTGTTGCCGAAGCGAGCGCAATGCTCGGGCATGTTCACCAGGATGTAAAGCATGCCGTTGGCGCGGGCCAGTGAATCGGATCGAGCCAGCGCTGCCAGCTGCACAGCGAACTCATCCGGCTGGTAGTCGCCGCGGTACACCGGCGGCTCCGCAGGAAGGCGCCCGGTAGCGAGCGCCTCGCGCAGAGTCAGGTGCGTCGGCCCGTATCCGGCGGGAGTGATCGGGAAGTTGTGCTCGGTTCCCGCGTCGGACCATCCCTGGACCAGGCGATCGCTCCAGGTGCCCTGGTAGTACAGCAACCGGCTGGTGCTGTACAGCCGTGCGGCCAGCCGGTCCAGCAATCGATCGCTCACCCACCACCGCTCGAAGCGGCCCTGCTTGAAGCGGTACCAGCTCTGCGCCACCACGTCCGACTGCAGCTCCTCCAACCGCACTGCCTGCAGCACGATTCGGGGATGGGCATGCCGCAGCCAGAAGCGATCGAAATAGAACCCCACCAGATCGGGATTCAGCGCGGAAAGGCCGCCGTTGAAGCTGGTGATGGTCTTGCCGGAATTGAGCGCCACCGCGGAATCGAACAGCACCGGAGCGATGTTGGTGCGCACCACCGAGCTGCCCAGGAACAGCACATCGAGCCGGCCATTGAGCGGCTGCCACGCCTTCAGCGCGCGGAGACGGGTTTCCACGCCAATGTCGTAGTACGGGTTGGGCTCGGGCAGGAGCTGCTCCACCGCCGGCACTCGGAATGCAATCTCCGCCACCGCCAGCACCGCAACAGTGACAACTACGGCGGGTGACAGCCAGTTGATCCGGAACTGCTTGCTGGGCGCTTCCGAGGTCATTCCGCTCCTCAGAACTGGAAGTAGATGAACGGCGTCGCGGTATGTCCGCTCAGCGCGAGCAGCAGCACCGCCGCCGCGGCACCGAATGCGCGCGCGGTGGCGCCGGCGCGAAGATAGCAGAACTCATCGTCGGTGATGGCCTGAGGGACGTCGATGATCAGCGTGAGCAGCACGAGCACGCCCAGCAGGCCGAAGCCCGACACCGACGCAGCGGGAACAGTGAGCCAGCCATGGAGCGTGAAAAGGCCGCCGAGATAGGCCTTGGTGGTCGCCACGTCATGCGACCGGAAGAAGAGCCACGTGAAGGTAGAAAGTACGAAGGTGCAGCCGATGGCGAGGGCATTGCCGAGCATGCTGGGCGACGGCGCACGGCTCTTCAGGAAGGCGGGGCGAACTCGCCGGACAGCCTGGTAGATGACCAGGTAAACCCCATGCAGCGTTCCCCAGATCACAAAGTTCCAGCTCGCGCCATGCCACAGCCCGCCCAGCACCATGGTGATCATCAGGTTGATGTAGGTGCGCCGGCGTCCCTTTCGATTGCCGCCCAGCGGGATGTACAGGTAGTCGCGGAGCCAGGTGGACAGCGAGATGTGCCAGCGGCGCCAGAAGTCGGACACGTTCCGCGCAAAGTACGGGTGCCGGAAATTCCGCATCAGATCGAAGCCCAGCAGCAGTGCCGAACCACGGGCGATGTTGCTGTAGCCGGAAAAGTCTCCGTAGATCTGCAGCGCGTACGCCACCAGCCCGGCCGAAAGCTGGAGCGGCCCGAACTGATGCGGAGCGGCAAAGGTACGGTCCACCAGCAGCGCCGCGCCGTCGGCGATTACCACTTTGCGAACCAGCCCCACCAGAATCAGATAGAGACCGCGATCCCAGTCGGTGCGAGTCACGATGCGCGGCCGCTGAACCTGGGGAATCAGCGTGGTAGCCCGCTCGATCGGCCCGGCCACCAGCTGGGGAAAGAAGGCCACGTACAGTGCGAAATCGTCCAGTCGCCGCACCGGCTCGAGCTGGCGGCGATAGACATCGATGGTATACGAAAGCGACTGGAAGGTGTAGAACGAGATTCCGACCGGCAGCACGATGTGCAGCAGCGGCCACGACACTGAAATACCGAGCCCATTGAGCAGCGACTCGGCGCTGCCAATGAAGAAATCGAAATACTTGAAGAAACCGAGGATGCCCAACTGAGTGACGAGGCTGACCATCAGCCAGCGGCGTGCCAGCGTTGCGTTGCCCTGCTCATGCGCGGCGGCGATCCGAAGCGCCACGACGTAGTCCACCACCGTCGAGGCGATCAGCAGCGTCAGGAACCGGTAATCCCACGAGCCATAGAAGAAGTAGCTGGCAATCAGCAGGAAGGTGTTCTGGGTCCGATGGCGCACGTGGTAATAGACCAGCAGCACCAGCGGGAGAAAGATGAAGTACTGCAGCGAATTGAAGAGCATCAGGCCGACACCTCGAGGCCGGCGCCGAGCCGGCCCGCCGCCGTCAGGCCGGGCGGGGCATCGAGGTCGAAATACCGGAAGTTGGGCTGCTGCGTCACCAGGCGTTCGGTCAGCTCAGCGAGGGGACCACGGCTCAGCCGGCGCGCTCCCGGGCCATCCCCCCGCAGCACCCATACGTGACTCGACTCGGGTGGAAGGATGAGAGCCAGATTGAGCAGCACACTGGAGCGGAACGAGAAGATGTGCCCGTACCGCCGGCGCAGGCAGTCCATTTCGAACGGCCCCGGCACGGCGCACTCGACATACCCCAGATCGAGAATACGCTGACGCTTGGGCTGGCTGTCGAGCGGGTGAAACTTGATCTGCAGCGAACCGACCCCGGCATCAGAGACCGCGGTGA
>DASSTY010000287.1:0-15563 GCA_035707585.1 Gemmatimonadales bacterium | reverse complement strand
GGCGAAATCGACTGGCAGCGCCGCTACGATCACATGCAGCAGCACACCGGCCAGCACCTCCTCTCAGCGGTACTGGCCGATCGGTTCGGCTGGGCCACCACCAGCGTCCACTTCGGACCGGTATCGTCTACCATCGACCTCGCCACCGATTCGGCCGAGCCGGAGCAGCTCCGTGAGGCAGAGCTCGCAGCCAACCGGATCATCGCTGAGGCGCGGCCGGTCACCGTCTCATTCGAAAGCGCGGACGCGGCTGCCGATCTTCGCAAGGCGTCGTCCCGAACCGGGACGCTCCGCATCATCACCATCGCCGATACCGACCGCAGCGCCTGCGGCGGCACCCACGTGTCATCCACCGCCGAACTTGCCCCGCTGCTCATCCGCAGGGCCGAGCGCGCCAAGCGTGCGGTCCGGGTGGAATTCGTTTGCGGCGAACGCGCCCTGCGCCGGGCCCGTGCCGATTATGAAGCGCTCACAGCGGCTGGCCGTCTGCTCACCGTGTCTCCCGACGAGGTGCCGGGCGCCGTTGAGCTGCTGCAGGGACAGTTCCGCGATGCCGCCTCTGCCCGCCGCCGGCTGGAAGAGGAAGTCACCGGCTTTCGCGCCCGCGAGCTCTATGACGCTTCGGTTCCCGATCAGTCGGGCCGCCGCGTCATTATCGTCGATCGCCCCGCCGAAGGTCTCGATGAACTCCGCGCCCTGGCCCCGGCGCTCAGCCGTCTCGACGGCGCCTGGTTTCTTGGTATCAACCGCAAACCGCCGGCGGTGGTATTCGCCGCGGCCGCCGATACCGGCGTGGATGCCGGCCAGACCCTTCGCGGCGCACTGGCCCAGGCTGGCGGGCGCGGCGGCGGCTCACCCCGGGTGGCCCAGGGCACGGTAGCCGATCCCGCGGAACTGGATAGAATTATCGGAGTACTGCGCCAATCCTGACTCCATCTTCCGGAGGTCCGATGCGCCTCGTCCCGGGGTTCGTGGCCGTTCTGCTCCTTGCCGCAACCGCCAATCCCTCTCTCCCGGCGCAGCAGCCCGCTGCCTCCGATTCGGCGTTCACCCGCCAGGAATTCATGATCCCGATGCGCGACGGCGTGAAGCTCTTTACCGTCGTGCTCACCCCCCGCAATGCCACCGTGCCGCTGCCGATCATCCTGATCCGCACCCCGTACAGCGCCGCCGGCTTCAACGACACCCGCGGCTTTCGCCGAGTCTATGGCGACATGATCGCCGACGGATACATCTTCGTGGAGCAGGACATCCGGGGCCGGTTCCGTTCGGGCGGCACTTTCCTGATGAACGGGCCACCCCACGATTCCACCGACCCCAAAGGCGTCGATGAGGCGACCGACGCATGGGACACCATCGACTGGCTGGTCAAGAATCTCCCCAGCAACAACGGCAAGGTCGGGGTGATGGGAATCTCCTACCCGGGGTGGACCACCGCGATGGCGGGGCTGCATCCACACCCGGCTCTCAAGGCGATCAGCCCCCAGGCGCCGCTGGGTGACGGCTGGATGGGCGACGATTTTTTCCATCAGGGCGCGTTCCGCCAATCCTATGGCGTCGAATACTCCTGGATGATGGAAGCCAGCAACGACATGAGCCGACTCCCGTCGCCCGATCGGTACGATCTGTACACCTGGTATCTCTCGTTCCCCAGCCTCGATTCGCTGGCGCGCAGCATCGGCGCCTACCAGTGGCCAACCTACAAGCACTTTTCCGAGCACCCCGCCTACGACTCGGTGTGGCAGAGCCGTTCGCTCCACTTCTCGATGCCCCGCACGGTGGTGCCGACACTGACGGTCGGTGGCTGGTGGGATCAGGAAGACGTCTACGGTCCGCAGATGGTGTATCGCACCTGGGAGCCGCATGATTCGGCCGGGATCAACTACATCATCGAAGGACCATGGTACCACGGGCAATGGGCGGGCGATAGCGGCCTGGCCCTGGGCAACCTGCACGTCAAGACGCCCACCGGAATCGAGTTCCGCCGGATGGAAGCGAAGTGGTTTGCCCATTGGCTGCACGGCACCGGCGACGGCAACTTCCCCGATGCCACGGTGTACGATGCCGGTGCCAGCGAATGGCGAACCTTCTCGCACTGGCCGGCGCCGAAGGCCGTCAAGCGCTCACTCTATCTCCTGGCCGACGGCCGAGCCGGATTCACTCGGCCCACCGCGCAAACCGGATTCGATCAATACGTGTCTGATCCGGCGCATCCGGTGCCCTACCGGCATCGCCCGATCGAACTGACGTATGGTCCCGGCTCGCGCTGGCGCCACTGGGAAACCGAAGATCAACGCTTCGTGGACGACCGGCCCGACGTCCTCACCTGGCAAACCGAGCCGCTCGATTCGGCGGTGACGGTCGCCGGCAACATCGTGGCGCATCTGTATGCGTCTACCACCGGTCAGGATGCCGATTGGGTAGTTAAACTGATCGACGTCTATCCCGATTCCACCGAAAACCAGCCGGTCATGGGCGGGTACGAGCTCCCGATCGCAGCCCAGATTCTCCGCGGCCGCTACCGCGAGAGCTTCAGCCACCCGAAGCCGATTCCACCGAATACCGTCGAGCGGTACAACGTGGACCTGTACCAGCAGATGTACACCTTCCAGAAGGGTCACCGCATCATGGTACAGGTGCAGAGCACCTGGTTCCCGCTGTACGATCGGAACCCGCAGACCTGGGTGCCCAACATCTTCAAGGCGCCGCCGTCGGCCTATCGCGCCCAGACTCATCGGGTGTATCGGACGGCGAGGTATCCGTCGGCGGTGGAGATGGATGTGATTGACGGCGGGTGAGGTCCGCCCTCCTTAACAACAGTTCCCGCTCTCTCGCGTTGGCTGTGAGGCCCGCCGCGCGCCGGAACTCGGCGCGCGCCTCCTCCTCGCGACCGAGTTTGCGAAGCAGGTCGCCTCGCACGCTCGGCAGGAGGTGATAACCCCGAAGCGCCGGCTCGTCGACGAGGGCATCGGCCAACTCTAGCCCGGCCGCCGGCCCGAACGCCATTCCCACGGCAACTGCCCGGTTGAGCTCCACCACCGGCGAAGGCTGCAACTCCGCCAGGTCGCCATAGAGCGCAGCGATTCTGAACCAGTCGGTCTGGTCCGGAGTGGCCGCGCGCGCGTGACATGCGGCGATCGCGGCTTGCACCTGGTACCACCCCGCTGGTCCATTCGACGACTCGGCCCGCTCCAGTGATTTGAGTCCCCGTCCGATCAGGACCCAGTCCCACCTGGCGCGGTCCTGATCGAGCAGAAGAATGATTTCACCATCGGGTCCCACCCGTGCGCGCAGCCGCGACGCCTGGATTTCCATCAGCGCAACGAGCCCGTGCACCTCCGGCTCCAAAGGCGCCAGCGCCGCCAGAATTCGGCCGAGGCGGAGTGCGTCTTCACAGAGAGCGGGGCGCACCCAGTCTGCACCCGCAGTGGCCGAGTAGCCCTCGTTGAATATCAGGTAGATCACCTCGAGCACCGATGCCAGGCGGGAGCTCAATTCATCTCCGCGGGGCACCTCGAACGGGACCTTGGCATCGGCCAGGGCCCGTTTGGCGCGAACGATTCGCTGCTGTATGGTGGGGACCGGAGCCAGAAAGGCCCGTGCGATCTCGTCGGTGGTGAGTCCGCCCAGCAGACGGAGCGTGAGCGCAGCCCGCGATTCGGTGGAGAGAACCGGGTGGCAGGCGGTGAAGATCAGGCTGAGCAGCTCGTCGCCGGTGGGGTCGTCGATCGCGGCGTCGAGTTGCTCGCCCACGTCGCCGGGCTCCAGCTCGTGGGCGATCAGCTGATGCTTCTCATCGATCATCCGGTTCCGGCGGAAGAGATCGATGGCCCGGCGCTTGGCGGCGGTCATCAGCCAGGCGCCGGGATTGTCGGGGATCCCGGTGCGCGGCCACTGCTCCAACGCGGCGAGGAGTGCATCCTGCGCCAGATCCTCCGCCGTGCCGACATCGCCCACCCGCCGGGCCAGCCCGGCAATGAGCCGTGCGGACTCGATCCGCCACACCGCATCGATTGCACGATTGATATCGGAAGCTGCCATAGCCTCCGATTAGACACCCGCCCCGGCATCGGCGCAAGATCTCTGGAATGCCTGCCTGGGCGCGGGATCCTGGAGCCAGCCACGGCGCCCGTACGCGACGATGATCAGGAGAATTCCAACCGCGAACGGCAGCGCCGCTGCCGCCACGCCCATCCGAGCGATCGAGACGATCACCGCACCCAGCATGATGACCAGAAGGCCCGCGGCCGCCATGGGGGTCAGCTGGCGCCTGGTTCGGAACAGGCCCGGGAGCACCAGCCCCAGTGCGCCCAACAGCTCGGCAGAGGAGATGAATCGCATGAACGCGATGGAAAACCCGCTCTGGGCAGCCAGAACTGCCGCGGGCATCATCAGTTTGACGATGCCGGCGAAGAGAAAAAGCGCGCAGAGAAGGGACTGAAGAACCCAGAGGGCGGCGCCGCGACGGCGTGATAGTGCAGCTGACATCGTACTCTCCTCGTTCGGGTAGCGAGCCGGCATCGTGGCCACCGCTGTGGTCGTTGCCGGCTCTTACCCAAGCGTCGAACGAGGGTTTGAAAAATCGACTCAGCCGCCCCGCTGTGCCCGCCGGTCGATTTCCTCCCGCAGCTGCTCCTCCTGCGCCCGCAGCTCCGGGGTGAACTCGTCACCGAAGTCTTCCGCCTCGAACACCTGGCGGATCTCGATTTCAGAGGGCCCCTCGTGGGGGTTGGGACACCGCTTGACCCACTCCACCGCCTCTTCCATCGAGCGGACCTGCCAGAGCCAGAACCCGGCGACCAGCTCCTTGGTTTCGGCGAACGGGCCGTCGGTAACGGTCCGCCTGGATCCCTCGAACCGGACCCGCTTCCCCTTGGCGCTGGCATGCAGCCCCTCGCCGGCCAGCATGACGCCCGCCTTCACCAACTCTTCGTTGAACTTTCCCATCGCGGCCAGCAGTTCCTGGCTGGGCAGCTTGCCTTCCTCGGAATCCCTGGTGGCCTTCACCATTACCATGACACGCATTGGTTTCTCCGGGCCTGGGTTACGGCCGGGACCTTCCCGGCTCTGGGAACACGTCGAACGACGGAGCGCCGGATCGACAACGGGGCGCGGGTGCTACCTACACGATCCTCAACTTCCATTTTCCGCGTCGGAATGCCAGGGCGCTGGCCACCGCCAGGAGAGAGAACGCCGCGGTGATCGCCGCGAACACCCCCGTTGGACCCATTCCAGCCGGCCGCGCCAGCATCCAGGCCAGAGGAATTTCGATTACCCAGAAGCAGAGGAAGTTGAGCCAGGTAGGCGTCCAGGTATCGCCGGCGCCGTTGAACGACTGGCTTATCACCATCCCGAATGCGTAGAGCGGGAAACCGATCGCCACCACTCGGAGGCAGTGTGCCGCGATGGCCATGACCGCCGTATCGGGGGAGAAGATCCGCGTGATCGGCCCCGCCGCGGTGAGAAACACGACGCCGACCGCGCTGAGGAATGCTGCGTTGTACACCCCCGCGATGCGCACGGCGCGTTCGGCCCGCTCCGGTTTGCCGGCGCCGAGTCCCTGTCCCACCATCGTCGCCGCAGCGTTGGCCAGTCCAAAGGAAGGGAGCAGCGCGAACAGCACGACCCGCATCCCGATCGTATACCCTGCCAGGGCATCACTGCCGAATCCCGCCAGCACCCGGACCAGCCCGATCCAGCTCGCCGCGCTCACCAGCACCTGCAGCATTCCCGCGCCCGAGAGTCGCAGCAGCCGCAGCATGAGCTTCGGGACCAGGCGCAGATGGCGGCGGTGAATCTCGATCCGGCTGCGGCCGCGGGCCAGCAGAACGATTTGAAAGAGAACCCCGATTCCGCGGCCTGCCGTGGTTGCGACGGCGGCGCCGGTAACACCCAGTTCCGGGAAGGGCCCGATCCCGAAGATGAGGAGCGGACCAAACACGATATTGCACCCGTTGGCCAGCCAGAGTACCCGCATGGCAAGCGAGGCATCACCGGCGCCGCGGAACACGGCGTTGATGATGAAGAGCAGCAGAATGACGATGTTGCCGCCCAGCATGATTCTGGTGTAGCTGGTGCCAATCGCCAGCACGCCCGGACCCGCTCCCATTACCGTCAGGAGCCACGGCGCGGTGAGGGCACCGCATACCCCGATCACCACCGCGCAGAGAACCCCCAGCGCGATTCCCTGCACCGCCGTGTGCGTCGCCGCCTCCCGGTCGCGTTCGCCGATCCGGCGGGCTACCGTCGCGGTAACGCCAATGCTCAGCCCCATCGCAATGGTGTAGATCAGCGACAGCAGCGATTCGGTGAGCCCCACCGTCGCGACCGCATCGGCGCCGAGCCGCGACACCCAGAAGACGTCGACCACGGCGAAGATGGACTCCATCGCCATCTCGAGCACCATCGGCACCGCCAGCAGGAGTACCGCGCGGCCGATCGCACCGCTGGTATAGTCGTAGCTGTGCACCCCGCGCACCGCGTCGCGCACCGCGGACCAGAGCCCCGCCGCTTCGGGGCGCCCGGCTGCGGCCGGTGCCACCGGCGGAGGGTTGGAACTGGAATCCGGCAAAACACGCCCCGCGGAAGAAGAGGGTGCAATATACCGCGCACCGCGGCACCGTCCCTTTTCCGCCCGGCTCGCGCTAACTTTCCCTGGCCCACTCGATTCTCACCTCAACGCCCCGGGCCATGTCGCCATCAGCTTCCGACACACCGCCTCATCTCCGCCCCTACGATTCGGTTCTCGAAACCATCGGCTGGACCCCGCTGATCCGGCTCAGCCGAATCGGCGCGGGGCTCCGAACGCCGATCTATGGCAAGGCCGAATACGCCAACCCGGGCGGATCGGTCAAGGACCGGATCGGACTCGCCATCATCGAAGAAGCGGAACGGCGGGGAGAGCTGCAGCCGGGTGGCACCATCGTCGAGGGCACCAGCGGCAATACCGGTGTGGGCCTGGCGCTGGCGGCGGCGCTCAAGGGATATCGCTGCATCTTTACGCTGCCGGACAAGATGAGCCAGGAAAAGGTCCGGCTGCTCAAGGCCTACGGGGCAGACGTGGTGATCACTCCCACCGCCGTGCCGCCCGATCACCCCGACAACTACGTGATGAAGGCCAAGCAGATCGTCCACGACACTCCCGGCGCCGTGCTGGCCAACCAGTTTTACAACCAGGTCAACCCCGAAGCGCACTACCGCACCACCGGCCCTGAGATCTGGCAGCAGACCAGCGGCAAGGTGACCCATCTCGTGGCCGGCGCCGGTACCGGTGGCACGGTCAGCGGTGCCGGGCGCTATCTCAAGGAGCAGAATCCCGCGATCAAGGTCATCGCCGGCGATCCGGTGGGTTCGCTCTACACCGGCTATGCCCGCACTCACACTCTGGGCGAAGGACACCCCTACAAAGTGGAAGGCGTCGGCGGCGACAAGGCGCCCACTACGGTCTGGTGGGATGTCATCGACGAATGGCGCCAGGTGAGCGATCGCGACGCCCTCACGATGGCGCGGCGCATCGCCCGCGAAGAAGGAATCCTGGTGGGCGGGTCGGCCGGACTCAACCTGGTGATCTCGCTGGAGCTGGCCCGCCAACTGGACGACCCCGACGCGATGATCGTCACGATCCTCTGCGACACCGGCGAGCGATATCTCTCCAAGATCTTCAGCGACGACTGGATGCAGGAAAATCAGATGCTGGAGAAGCCGGTTGCCACGGTGGAGCAGCTGCTCTCCCGCCGCACCGGAGATGCCCCCGAGCTGGTGAGTCTCGCGCCGGCCGCATCGGTTCGCCAGGCGCTCAATCTGATGAGCACGTGGGAAGTGAGTCAGATCCCGGTGATGGACCAGGGCCGTTGCGTCGGCGGGCTGAGCGAATCCACCCTGATGGCCCGCGCGCTGGAACAGCCGGCGCTGCTCGAGCGGCCGGTGCGAGAAGTAATGGACCCACCCTTCCCCGTCGTCGACGCGACCACGCCCACCGATCGGCTCGGCCCGATGCTCAACCGGGAAAATCCCGCCGCGCTGGTGGCCCGCAACGGCGAGGTCATCGGGATCCTGAGCCGCTACGATGTCCTCCAGCAGTTGATCGGCGCGCAGTGAAAGTCACGGTACTCACCGGCGGCACTTCCAGCGAGCGCGACGTGGCGCTCGCCTCCGCCTCCCAGATCATTGCGGCTCTCCGCTCCTGCGGCCACACCGTCGCGGCGGTGGATACCGCGCGCGGCTACATCCCCGAGTCGGAAGAAGCCCGGATGATCTCCGGCTCGGTCGGCACCACGCCGCCCAGCATCGAACACCTCCGCTCGCTGGAGCGCGGCCTCCTCCTCTCCGGCCTGGCCGATCTGGGGGTGGTCCGCGATGCCGATGTCCTCTTCCTGGCCCTCCACGGGGGCCGCGGCGAGGATGGCACGATTCAGGCACTCCTCGAAATTGTCGGGGTGCCCTACACCGGCAGCGGGCGGCTCGGCAGCGCCGTAGCGATGGACAAGGACATCTCCAAGCGTCTCTTCCAGTTGGCCGGCGTTCCGACCGCCGAATGGGTGATGGGGCGCGCATCGGAAGCGCAGATTGGCGCACAGATTGGATGGCCGGCGGTGGTAAAGCCGTCCAAACAGGGCTCCACGGTGGGGCTTTCGGTGGTGCGTTCGCCGGGTGAGTACCGCCCGGCACTCGACCTGGCTGCGAAGTACGACGACGAGATCATGGTCGAGCGATTCATTCCGGGACGCGAACTCACCGTAGGAATCCTGGAGGGCCGGGCCATGGCAGTGGGCGAGATCATCCCGCGCCACGAGCTGTTCGACTACGAATGCAAGTACACCCCCGGCATGAGCCGCGAGGTGTTCCCGGCGGAGCTCTCCCCCGCGATCACCGCCGAGGTGCAGCGGCTCGGCGTGCTGGCCCACGAGGCGCTCAAGCTGGGAGGGTACTCCCGGGTGGATTTTCGCTTGACACCGGATGAGCGACTCTTCTGTTTAGAGGTAAACACGCTGCCCGGGATGACGGCCACCAGCCTGCTTCCCCAGTCCGCCCGGGCAGTTGGAATCGAGTTTCCCGAGCTGTGCGACCGAATCTGTCGGACCGCCCGGCGCGCCGGCCCCGCGGAACCCTCCGCTGAGTAGCGGCGTCTGAAGGATATGAGGGCGTTCCAACGATGAACCTGTTCCCCTTTCCCCGCGTAACCCCCTGGGTGGGCCGGCTGATCGCCATCAATGCGATCGTCCTGCTGCTCATGCTCACCCTGCTTACTTCGCCCGAGCTCGCCAACGCACTGGCGTTCAATCCCCAGACGGCGCTCACCCGCCCCTGGAGCTTCGTCACCTACATGTTCGTTCACGGCGGCCTGCTCCATCTGGCCGTCAACATGTGGATGCTCTTCCTCTTTGGCTCGGCGGTGGAAAGCCGGATGGGCAGCCGCGGCTTCCTGGTTTTCTATCTCTACTGCGGCGTCGGCGCGGCCATCTTCTCCCTCGCCCTCTCCGGTATCCTCCACGTCAGCCCCTTCATCGGTGCCTCAGGCGCCATCCTTGGCGTTGCGGTGGCGTTCGCCATGTTCTGGCCCGATGCGGAGATGCTGATCTTCCCGCTGCCCATCCCGCTCAAGGCGCGCACCCTGGTCATTCTGCTGATCGGGCTCGATGTGGCCTTCGGGCTCATCTACCGGGGCAACGATCAGATCGCGCACGTGGCGCACATCGGCGGCGCGCTCTTCGCGCTGCTCTACTTCCGGCTGCAGATGCTCTCGCGCCGCTCGCCTTCCGAGCCACCGCGCACCGTTGAGCGCGTGGTGATGGTGCAGTCGGGCGGGCGCGACCCCGAGCATCGGGCCACTCCGGTCACCCCGGTCCGCCCCCGTCGCCGGATCGAGGCGGATCCGGTTGCCGCCGAAGTCGATCGCGTGCTCGACAAAATCAGCGCCCAGGGAATCGAGAGTCTCACGCAAGCCGAGCGGCGCTTCCTCGATGAAGTGAGCCGCCGCAAGAAGGGCGATCCTCAGTAGCACCGCTCCGCCTCTTGCTTTCCGATCAGCCGATTCGTATTCTGCCGCGTGCTGATCAATCTCGTCCCCGAGTTCTTTGCGGTGCTCCAGGCGAGCAACCGCGAGCAGGCCTATCAGCAGTATCGCAAAGCTCACCAGCCGATTCTCGACGCCTACTGGCGCAACTACGTGCTGGATCCCGAAAGCCCCCACGCCGACGAAATCATCGCCAACGCACTTCGCGCCGATCGGCGCGACCTCGAGGCGCTGCTCCAGACCACCGACGTCGTCCAGATCGTGGAAGACGCGGTGGCTCGCGCGCACGACGTGCTGCGGCTCGATCGAACGACCGATACCTACCTGATGGTCGGGATGGGCGGTGCCAATGCCGGCGAGCTGGTGGTAGATGGCCGGGGCATCGCATTCGTTTGCCTGGAGCACTTTACCGGGCGGGTAAATCCCGAAACCTACGGAATGGGGCTGCGGCCCGATCTCCTCCCGCTCTGGGTGGCGCACGAACTCGCGCACACCGTGCGGTACACCTCACCCGCCAGCGGCAGCGAACTGCGCCGGCTCATCGAAGCCGAAGGTGGCTACTACGATTACTGGCTCACCGGGAGCCGAGCCACGCTTCGGGAGCTGCTGCTCAACGAAGGGCTCGCGGTCCACGCCGCCCGCGAGGCCGCGCCGGGCTACGATCCCGCTGACTACTTTGGCTACCCCCGCCGCCAATACCACCGGCTCCGCGAAATGGAGTCGTTTCTTCGCCGGGTCACCGAGCCGGAACTCGACCAGGCCGGGCTGGGGCTCCGGCTGCGGTATCTCTCCGGTGGGATGAGCCCTTCCGCCCGCCTGGTTGGCGGCCGAGTCATTCCCGAGCGCTCCGGCTACTATCTCGGTTACCGCATGGCCGAAGCGCTGGTCACCCAGCTCGGCATCGCTGCCGCCCTCCGCGCCCCCGCCGCCGATTTCCAGCTGGCCGAGGAAGCATCCCAGCGGATCCACACCGCGTGACATGAACCGTCCGACTCGTTTCACGAGCGCGGTCGGAATCGTGGTTGTACTGCTGGCGATGGCGCACACTCTGCCGGCTCAGACCTTTGGAGCGCGCGTCGGGCTTACCAGTTACGACCTCTCAGGAACCGGGACTGGCGTCGTATTCAGCGCGTTCCGCACCTGGAGTGTGCAATCGGACGTGTTCGTGACCGGTTCACTCCCATTGTTTGACAAGGCAAGAACCGAAAGGTTCAACGGATTCGTGGTCGCGAACGACATCTCACTGCTGCTTCCCGAGTTCACCGTCGGGCTTCGGCACACTTTCGGCCGAATCGAACCGATGGTGGGAGTCGGCGCCGGGTGGGCGATAAAGCTCCGAGGAACCCAGCGCGGCGGCGCCACCCTGCACGCCACCCTCGGCACGGGCTTCCGCATAGGCGAGAACACCGCCCTCACCCTGACCGCCGTGGCCCGCTCCGTCCGCCCCTGGTCTGGCAGCATGGTAGATCTCATGGCCGGCGTAGAAATAGGACACTGGTAGCCCGAGTCCGTATGTGTCGCCGCGCCCGCCAGTCCGAAGACGCTCCGGCACGGCGGGCTCGGGTTCCGGCGCTGTACCGCGCCATGCAAACCGGATTGCGCCAGGGCAACCTGCGCGCTAAGGCGCCTCCACCCGAACCCGCCGCACCTCCGCTCGCCTCCGTCTGTCTGTCCCTCCGTCCGTCTGTCCGCGCGTCCGTCTGTCCGCCCGTGCTCCCGTCTTCCCGTCTTCCCGTCTTCCCGCCTCCCCCTGTGACCCTCCCCGCCCTCCCCGGGTCTCCATATTGAACTCCATACAATTCCGGTCCCCACGACCACCCCTGAGACCCGGATTTTGTCTGATGCCCCGTGCCCGTAGGTCGCCAGCAGCGGAGTCCACCACCCACCGCGCCGAGCTCCTCGCCGTCGTAGATGGTATCCGCTACGTGCTTTACACGCTTCGAGTCTCCTCCCGGGCTACCGAGCAGGAGGTGGGACTCAGCGGGGCACAGCTGTTCGTACTGCAACAGTTGGCACAGGGACCGGCCACCTCGCTCAATGAGCTGGCGGCGCGCACCCTGACCCATCAAAGCTCTGTCAGCGTGGTGGTGAGCAGATTGGTTGAGCGGGGGCTGGTGTCGCGCCGAACGTCGCAGGAAGACGGACGCCGCGTTCTCATAGACCTGACCGCCCGCGGGCGCGAGCTGGTGGGCCGCACTCCCGAGTCGGCTCAGAGCCGGCTGCTGGCGGGGTTGCGCCGGCTCCCGCCCAAGCGGTTGGGCGAACTGGCCCGCGCCATGAATCTCCTGGTCGAGGAACTCTCGCACGACGAAGGCGCCCGCCAGATCGACCGGCGCGCCACCCCGCGCGACGGTCCGCGGAGCCGCTCGCAGTCGGCCTGAGCGCTACTTCCCGACGCAGAACGAAGCGAAGATCCGATCCAGTATCTGGTCGATATCCACCGCGCCGATCAGTTCGTCGAGCGCGGTGGTTGCTTCGCGCACATGATGCGAAACCAGTACGGCATCGCCGCCCGGCCCCAGATGCTCTGCCGCCTGGGCCAGCGAAGTCGCGGCACGGTCCAGCGCATTGCGATGCCGCTCGCGGGTGAGCGCCGGCTCGAGATCGGTCGGAATCGTCCCCTCGGCAAACGCCAGTTCCGCCACCCGGCGGCGCAGCGCTTCCAATCCCTCGCCGGTCACTGACGAGACCGCCAGATCGCCATCGCCGTTCAGCGCCAGATCGGCCTTGGTCCGTACCAGCAGCGTAGGAAACGAATCCCGCAGTTCCCGCTCTTCATCGGTGAGCCCGCTTCCCGCTTCGACGCAGAGCAGCACCAGATCCGCCGCCGAGAGATAACGGCGGCTCACCTCGACACCCATGCGCTCCACCCGGTCATTGCTCGACCGCAGCCCTGCGGTATCTACCAGCCGAACCGGCCATCCATTCATGCTGGTGGCCGCCTCGATCGCGTCTCGTGTGGTCCCGGGCAGTTCGGTGACCAGAGCGCGCTCGTTGCCAAGGAGTGCGTTGAAGAGCGACGATTTGCCGGCATTAGGCCGCCCCGCCAGCACCAGCAGCGCCCCTTCCCTGATCCGCTCGCCAGCCGGTGCGGTCGCGAGCAGCTGCTCCACCTGCCGGCGCGCGTCGTTCAGCGCCGCGAGAATCCGCGCCGGCGAGACAGGGCCGTCATCCTCTTCCGGGAAATCAATGTCGTATCCCAGCAGCGCCTGCAGATCGATCAGTGCCGCTCTGAGTTGGTTGAGCCGCCGGGACAGCCCGCCTTCCAGCTGCCCCAGTGCTGAGCGTGCCTGCGCCGGAGCAGTTGCGTCGATCAGGTCGCCCACCGCCTCGGCCTGGAGCAGGTCCATCTTTCCGTTGAGCACCGCTCGGCGGGTGAATTCTCCCGGCGCCGCCGGTCGAGCCCCGGCGGCGTTGAGCGCCGACACCAGTTGCACCGGAACCAGCAGTCCACCGTGACAGGTGAGCTCTACCAGATCCTCGCCGGTGTAACTCGCCGGCGCGGGGAATGTGAGATAGAGACCCTGGTCGATGACGTTGCCGTCGGCGCTGCGGAATGGAGCGAGGCGGGCGGTGCGGGGAGGGTCGGCGCGGAAATCGTCGATCACCCGCGCCGCGACATCGAAACAGCCTTGGCCGCTCAGCCGCACCACGGCGAGGGCGGAGCGGCCGGGCGGAGTAGCAAGGGCAACGATTGGGTCGGAGAGCATCCTGCTCCGCCTCTGAGTCGGGGTCCCGCTAACGTTTGCGGGCTTTCCGCTCCGTTGCGGCGACCTCCGCCGCCGGCATCTTGGTGGAGACTTCCATGATCTGCCGAGCGCCGCGGCGCTGCCGCTCCTTGGCCAGGAGCCACTGCTGCGGGATGCTCGCCAGGTTGCTCACGGCATAGTACAGGTTGAGCCCGGCCGCGAGCCGGTAGAAGAAGAACGTCATCACCAGCGGCATCACGTAGGCGATCGTGTTGGCCTGCGAGTTCTTCTCCATCCCCATCTGGCCCACCTTGCTCAGCACGAACATCGAGAGCCCCATCACGATGGGGATGATGTAGAGCGGGTCGGCCTGCGAGAGATCGGGCAGCCAGAGGAACGGCTGGCCCCTGAGCTCGATCGAGTTCTCGAACACGAAGAAGAGCGCAAACAGCACCGGCATCGGCAGCAGCATCGGCCAGCAGCCGCCCAGCGGGTTTACCCCGTGCTCCCGGTACAGCTTGACCATCTCCTGCTGCTGCTTCTGGGGATTGTCCTTGTACTTCTCCTGCATCGCCTTGAGCTGCGGCTGGATCGCCTGCATCGCCATGCTGGAGCGCATTGCCTTCTGGTTGAGCGGCCAGAGAATCAGCCGCACCGCCAGTCCGAAGAAGATCAGCACCCAGCCGTACGCCAGATTCAGGTGGGTATGCATCCACACCAGAATCATCCGGACCGGGCCCACGAAGAAATGGATTAGCGTGCGAACGCCGGGCCACCCGTACGGATTGACGTCGTCGAAGCCGTGTCCCAGGTCGCGGAGCTGGTGGTACTCCATCGGCCCGGCGTAGGCGGTGTAGCTGAACTGCCCCGACGCGCTGATCGGAAGACTCAGCTCGACATCGGCGGTGGAGGGGCGCTTGCCGGCGTTGGCCGGTGCTGTTGCCGTGACGCCGCTGATTCGTCCGGGGCCGCTGCTGTCGGGCGCCAGCACGGCAGTGACGAAGTACTTGGACTTGACGGCCACCCACTCGAAGGGGCCGCTCAGCGTGTCGGGCACACCGGCGTCGAGCTTCCCGAAATCGTGCCGGTCGGTGCCGCCGCTCTTGGTCACCAGCGCCATGGCGCGCTGGTTCATCGTTGAATCGCCTTCGGTGTTGGCCAGCCCCGGCCCCATTCCCACCAGAAGCAGCCCGCCGTTAGGCCCCAGCCCGGTCACCTGCCCCGATACGCCGATCTGGTAATTATCCGGGTTGAAGGTGTACGTCACCCGCACATGGATGTTGCCCTGCGCCGCGGTGAGCGTGAGCGGGGTAGCGCCGTTGACCGTGAGCGCGGAGTCGGACGGCGTAAAGTTCCAGTTGCGAACCGGCAGGGTGTCGCGGCCGGTAACGAGTGTGAGACCGAGCAGCTCGCTGCCGGGGCGCAGCAGCTGCGCCACGCTGTCGGCCGTCTCTGGCGCCATCGATTTGTAGTTGGCGAGCCGGGCGACAACCAGCCGGGCCCCGCGGGTGCTCACGCCAAACTGGTAGAGATCCGAGCTGACCAGCACCGTGTCCTGGGGCAGCGTGGCGATGCTGTCCGCCCGAGCGCTGTCCGGATTGGCGGCCGCCTGAGTGGGCCCGACCGGTGCGGCGGGCGCCGGGGGCGAAGCGGCGGTGTCATGCGCGCCGCGGGCAGCGGTCTGGGTAGCGGCGCTGTCGGCCGAAGCCGGCGGCGGCGCCGGACGCTTGAGGAGAAAAACCGGGGCGATGGCTACGATCATCATCAGCACGATCGCCCACAGGGCACGACGGTCCATGGCGTCAGGTCACGAAGTCAAGGAACGGGATCGTACCCGCCCGGATTGAAAGGATGGCAGCGAA
>DASSTY010000286.1:0-3474 GCA_035707585.1 Gemmatimonadales bacterium | reverse complement strand
GCGATGATCGGCGCCGCTATCTGGCGCAGCAAATCGAACTGGGCGGGGCGGAGATCGTGCTGGGGAGGGAGACCGCGGTGGGATTGAAGCGCAAGGCCAAGCCGGTACCCAAGTGGCTCAAGGGTGCGCCGCCGATTCCCGGGCCCGGGCTCACGGTCAAGCCGCCGGAGCCGCGGCTCCTGGGAAGCGATCTGCATACGCTCAAGTCGCTCGATGCCGTGGCGGAGCGGATTCGCACCACCTACTGTTGCGACCTTTGTCCCAATCGCACCAATGCGGTGCCGGGAGAAGGCAACCCGCACGCCGATCTCTTTCTGGTTGGCGAGGGACCCGGCGCCACTGAAGATGAAACCGGCCGGCCGTTCGTGGGCGCCGCCGGCAATCTGCTGGACGGAATTCTTGCGGCGATCGACCTCCCGCGCGAAAAGGTGTTCATCGCCAATGTGGTGAAGTGCCGTCCTCCGAAAAACCGGAAGCCCTTGCCGGATGAGATCGCGGCCTGTATTCCCTATCTGATCCGCCAGATCCAACTGGTCCGGCCCAAGGTGCTCCTGGCCCTGGGCGGCACCGCGGCCGAAGCGCTCCTGGGAACCAGGCAGTCGCTCGGCGCCCTGCGCGGCAAGGTGCATTCGTTCGGCGGGATCCCGCTGGTGGTCACCTACCACCCGGCCGCACTGCTCCGCAACCCGAACTGGAAGAAGCCGACCTGGGATGACGTCCGTATCGCCCGCCAGCTCCTCGACCGCTGAGCCGTACGTCGGGCGCACCGCGCCCTGGAGCAATGAAGCCGAGCAGGCGGTCCTCGGCGCCATGCTGCTCGATCAGGATGCGGCCCTCCGCGCCGCCGAACTGGTCGATGACACGATGTTCTATCGGGAGCCGCATCGTCGCCTCTTCCGGGCGATGCTGGCGCTCACCGAGCGGCATGTGGTCATTGACCACATCACCCTCCGCGACGAACTGCTCCGCCGCGGCGAGCTGGAAGCATCCGGCGGGCTGGAATACATCGCCGAGCTGGTCGATGCCGTCCCCACCGCTGCCAATCTGGAATTTCACGCCCGGATCGTTCATGAAAAGGCGGTAATGCGGCGGCTGATCGAAACCGCCACCGCCATCATCACCGAGGCGTACGACGGCAAGGCCACCGCCAACGATCTGCTCGACAAGGCGGAGTCCCGCGTCTTTCAGATTTCACAGCAGCGGGCGGAGCAGGGGTTCACCCGGATCAAGGAGATGCTGTGGCCTGCGATGGAGCGCATCGAAACGCTCCAGAAGGCAGGCAAAACGATTACCGGAGTGCCCAGCGGGTTCGAGAAATTGGATGAGATGACCTCGGGGTTCCAGCGATCCGAGCTCATCATCGTGGCGGCGCGGCCCTCCATGGGCAAAACCGCGTTCTGTCTCAATATCGCGGCCAGCGCGGCCATCGATGGCCACGGCGTCGCCATTTTTTCGCTGGAAATGTCCAAGGAGTCGCTGGTGCACCGCATGCTCACATCCGAAGCCCGGGTCGATAGCCAGCGGGTTCGCCGGGGCATGCTGCGCGATACCGATTTCACCTATCTGGCGCGCGCCGCCGGCGTACTCCAGAGCTGTCCCCTCTGGATCGACGATACCCCGGCGCTCACCCTGCTGGAAATGCGAGCCAAGGCCCGGCGGCTCAAGGTCGAAAACGACGTGCGGCTCATCATCGTGGATTATCTCCAGCTCATGCGGAGCCCCGAATACGCCGAGAACCGGGTCCAGGAAATCTCCGACATCTCGCGATCGCTCAAGGCGCTGGCGCGCGAACTCGAGGTGCCCGTGGTGGCGCTCTCGCAGCTGTCCCGCGCGTCCGAACAACGGGGCGGCGAGCGCAAGCCGATTCTTTCGGATCTGCGAGACTCCGGCGCCATCGAGCAGGACGCCGATCTGGTCATCTTCATTCACCGCCCCGAGTACTACGACCGCGAAGACGAATCCAAGCGGGGCGTCGCCGAAATCATGGTGGCCAAGCACCGCAACGGTCCCACCGGCGATGTCGAGCTGGTCTTCAACCGCGAGTACACCAGGTTCGATAATCTCTCTCCGCGCGAAGAAGGCGAGTAGGCGGCCGCATGGCCAAGGCACGATCGGTCTATCTCTGCAGCGAATGCGGTCACCAGCACGCCAAATGGGCGGGTCGTTGTGAGGCGTGCGGTGCCTGGAACAGCGTGGCAGAAGAACCCTCGGTGCTTCGGCCCATCAGCCGTCGCAGCAGCACCCGCGCGGGAGCATCGCTGCGGCCCGCCGCCATGCCAACTCCCCTGCACCAGATCGCCGAGCGGCCACTTGCCCGTTGGCACACCGGGATCCCCGAATTCGACTTTGTCCTGGGCGGGGGTGTCGTACCCGGTTCCATGACGCTGATCGGCGGTGAACCGGGAATCGGCAAATCCACCCTGCTGCTCCAGGCAGCGGCGCGCCTGCAGCACCACGGGCGCACTGTCCTGTACGCCAGTGGCGAGGAATCTCCCGATCAGCTTCGGCTCCGGGCCGATCGCCTCACCGAAGATGCCGGCGCGGTGCAGGTGCTGGGAGAAACTCGACTGGAGAGCATTCTGGAAGCGGCCGAGTCGGTCAACGCCGAACTCCTGGTGGTAGACTCGATCCAGACGATGTACACCGAAACGCTGGAGAGCGCGCCGGGCAATGTGGGCCAGGTGCGCGAATGCTCCGGTCGGCTGATGCGCTTTGCCAAGGAGAGCGGGATCGCGGTGCTGGTGGTCGGTCACGTTACCAAGGGCGGGGGACTGGCCGGCCCCAAGACACTGGAGCACATCGTCGACACGGTGCTCTACTTCGAAGGCGAAGCCGCACTGGACTATCGTCTGCTCCGCGCCACCAAGAACCGATTCGGCTCGGTCGATGAGCTCGGCGTCTTCTCGATGACCGAACGCGGCCTCGTGGCGGTGCCCAATCCGTCGGCGGTGTTCCTGGCGGCGCGAGCGGCCGGAATCAGCGGCAGTGCGGTTACCGCGCTGATGGAGGGAACTCGCCCGGTGCTGGTCGAAGTCCAGGCGCTGGCGGCCAAATCGGGCTACGGAACGCCGCAGCGCGTTGCCACCGGGCTCGATCCGCGCCGGCTGGCTGTGCTGCTGGCGGTCCTCGAACGACGAGCCAACACGTCATTCGCCGATCTCGATGTCTTCGTCCAGGTATCGGCGGGGCTGCGGCTCAATGAGCCAGGCGCCGATCTGGCCGTAGCCGCGGCGCTCATCAGCAGTCTCTACAACCGCCCAACGCCGGCCGATGCGCTCTTCGTTGGCGAAATCGGCCTGGGCGGCGAAATCCGCCCCACCGCTGGCGTCGAACGGCGGCTCACCGAGGCGGCCCGGCTCGGGTTTCATCGGGTGTTCGGCTCCGCCAGGTCGGTCGGGCAGGCGGCCGGAATTTCGCTGGTGCCGCTGGAACATATCGAGCAGTTGGTGAGCGCTCTTGCCGCGTGATGTCGGC
>DASSTY010000285.1:0-5222 GCA_035707585.1 Gemmatimonadales bacterium | reverse complement strand
GAGCCGTCCATTGGAAACGTCGAACATCGGATCAGGGACGGTGACCGCGATCCGCTGGCTGTCGGGTTCATCTCCCAGATAATCCTTGTTGGGCCACCAGACGCTGGCACCGATTCCTTCGCATGCCGTGGCCACCCACGTACGGCCAAGACTGTCAGCGGTCCAGATCAGCCCGCCATCCCAGGGCGGGCGCACCGCCACCCGCGGCTTGCCGTGGTAGTACACCGTCACCGTCTTGAGTGCGCCGGCGGTTTGTGGTGCGGTGAGGGTCACAAAGAACGCGTTGCCATCCCGCCGATAGCGCAGCGGCTTGCCGTCCTGAATCATGCTGTCCACCTCCAGCGGCACCTGCAGATCGATCTGCATTTCGGCGGCCGGGTGGAGCACTCGGTAGGTAATCCCGTTGTATCCCCGGATGCTGCTGTCGGCCGGGTTGATGGCAACGTGGAAATCATAGAAGTCCACGTCCCACCACGACCGCTGCGGGGTATTGGAGCCTCGCAGGGTATCGGCATGGGTGAAGGTGGGCTGGCTCTCATTCTGAGCCACCGCCGCTGCAACCGGCGCGAGTGCAAGACAGGCAAGCAGGACGACACTTCGCATGAGGCCGCCGAGGTAAGGGGACCGATTTACGGTGCGACGAAATTGATATAGGTCGTGATGATGATCGCGTTGGTAAAGTCGATGAAGAACGCACCCACCATGGGGACCACCAGAAAGGCGCGCGGCGCCGAGCCGAATCGCTCTACCAGTGATTCCATGTTGGCCACGGCGTTGGGTGTGGCGCCGAGACCGAAACCGCAGTGTCCGCTTGCCATCACCGCCGCATCGTAGTCGCGCCCCATGATGCGGAAGGTGATCCAGTAGGCGAACGCGGCCATCAGCGCCACCTGCACCGTGAGGATCACCAGCATTGGGAGCGCGAGACCGGCCAGCTGCCAGAGCTGGAGCGACATCAGCGCCATCGTCAGGAACAGCGACAGTGCGATGGTCCCGATATCATCGACCGTGCGGCCTTCGATCTTAACGATGCCGGTGGCATCGGCCACGTTGCGGAACAGCGCCGCAACCAGCATCGCGCCGATGTAGCCGGGGAGCGTGACATACTGCCCCATCCAGCCGGACAGGAGCCCGCCCAGCCACATGCAGACGAGCACGATGGTGATGATCTTGAGGAGGATGTACGCGGTGGGGGCCTGGCCGATCGGTTCGGTATCGATCTCTTCGTCGAGCGCGCGATGCTCCAGATTTACCGAAGGCACCGCCGGCGCGCCGGCCGAGCGCAGGCGCCGCCGCTCGATCAGCCGAGTGCCCACCGGGCCGCCGATCAGTCCACCCGCCACCAGTCCAAAAGTGGCGGCAGCCATCGCCAGGGTGAGCGCCCCGGTGAATTGATACTGATCTTCCAGCAGTTTGCCGAACGCGGCCCCGGTGCCGTGGCCGCCGGTCATGGTAATCGAGCCGGTGATCAGGCCAAGCAGCGGATTCTGCCCCATTGCGCTGGCGATCCCGGCGCCCACCGCGTCCTGAATGGCGGCGACCAGTGATGCCAGAAGCCAGAAGAGCAGCACCTGCGGGCCGCCGATCTTGAGGAGGCCGAGACTGGCGCCGAGCCCGATGCAGGTGAAGAAGGCGACCATGAACGGCGATTGCAGCGCGGTGTCGAACTGGAATTCCAGCAGTCCGGCCTGCCGCAGCCCCAGCGCCAGCGCCGCGAAGAGAAACCCGCCCACCACCGGGGCCGGGATGTTGAATCGGTCGAGCACCGCGATGCGGCGCCGGATGCCGTACCCCGCGAAAAGGACCACCGCCGCGAGGGCGGTGGTCTGGATCATGTCAAATTGAAGCATCATCCAAGCTAAAGCTCTCGGCGGAACCAGTCTACCATGGCGTGATCGGCCTTGAGCCACGAAGCGTGGCGCAGGAATCCGTGGATCTCATCGGGCAATACCAGTTCCTCGAATCGCACCCCCTGTTTGCGGAGCCGCTGGGCCAGACCGACGGTCTGGTTGAAATGCACGTTGCGGTCATCGTCGCCCTGGATCAGCAGCACCGGCGCCTTCCATTTGGCGACATCGGCCGCGGGCGATGACTGCCAGGCCACATTCATGGCTTCGGTGAAATCGTTCGGCTCATACGGCCGCCGCTCGGAGCTGTTCTGCCAGAGGCCCTCATCGGTGGGCCAGTCGTGCACCCCGTGGAAATCCACGCCGGTCTTGAAGAGATCGGAATTTCGGGCCAGGCCCAACGCGGTGAGCAGCCCGCCGTACGACCCGCCCCAGATGCCAACCCGGGCGGAGTCTACTCCGGGCAGTTTGCGCAAATATTCGGCGCCCGCCTTGACGTCCTGATACTCCGACTCGCCAGCCCGTCCGGCATGCTCCGGATGATGAAAGTCATGTCCGTAGCCGATGCCCAGCCGATAATTGACTGAGAGCACCACATAGCCGTGATTGGCGAAGTACTGATTGACGGCGTACGAATGGGTGTAGTAGTCCATGTAGTGCCAGCCGAGCAGCATTTGACGCGGCGGCCCGCCATGGACGAAGATGAGCCCCGGCTTCCGGGCGGGGCCACTGGCGGGCATAAAGAGCTGCCCGTGAATCTCGGTGCCGTCGGGCGCCCGGAAAATCACCTTCCGTGGCGTGACGAACCGCGCCGCCGGAAAGTTGGCGATGAGCTCGCTCCCGATCGGGCGCGGCTTGCCGCCATCCAGCGGCATCACCGCCGGGAGCGGCGGCTTCCGGGCATCACCGCCAATGAAGGCGATCGACCGGCTATCTCCCGTCACTACCGGAGTCCATTCGACACCGGCACCGGGAGTAAGCAACTTGGGCTCGGCGCGATCCACCGCCACCCGGAAAATGTGCCGCCGGTCAATGTCGTTGCTGTCAGGTCCCGCATTGGCGGCGTACACCAGCGACCGCTTGTCGGGGCTGAGCGCAACGAACTCCGTCATGAAATGACCCGGCGTGAGGAGCATCGGATCGCCGCCTGCCGCCGGAATCGAGTAGAGGTGGGGCCAGCCATCGAGATCGGCCAGGAACACCAGCCGGTCGCCGGCTGCCCAGTTGAGATTGGCATCGCCGTCGGTAGTGGGATACGAACCGTGCAGTGTGTTGGGGCTCTGCCAGACCTGCCGCCCCTGGCCGGTCGCGACATCGGCCACCCAGATGGCCCACGGCGATGGCGTCAGCTTGAGCATCGGCCTCGGCGGGCCGCCCCGGCCCGGCATCCGCACGAACGCGATCTGCTTGCCGTCGGGCGACCAGCGCGGCATGAAGTCGCGCGAGGTAGACGGCGCCAGCCATTGGATCGGCGTTGAGTCATTCACGAAGACGCCGATGAAGCTGTGATCGCCCCGATCGGCCACGAACGCGAGCCGAGTGCCATCGGGAGACCAGGTGGCCGATTCGATGTCCCCCCGCGCATAGAACAACGGCTTGGCGGTGGTGTCACCCAGCGCCATGGTCCAGATCTGATTGTCTCGCGTAAATACCAGCCGATCTCCCACCGGCGAGAGCACCGGGTCATCACCCTCCGCCAGACGGCGCGGCTCCCCGCCGCCGATCGGTACCGCGAAGATCTCGATCCTGGGTTTGATCGGGCTCGAAGTCGGATCGGGCGGCACCTCGCTCCAGTTGGCGTCGTGGTCGCCCCCGCGCACATAGACCAGCGTCTGCCCGTCGGCGCTGAATGCCAGGCTGGTCAGCTCCTGGCCGTCGTCCTGGTCGTAGTGGGTGACCTGCTTCGCCGAATAATCGGGTGCGTCGGCCGTCCAGATATTCCGGCGCCCGTCCTGATTGAACACCCACGCGATCCGCCCGCCCTGCGGGGCGGCGATCAGGTTCGACGGAAACGGATAGCTCAGCACCTGCTCCAGCGAGAGCGTATCGCCGGGTGCCCGTTGCGCCGAGGCGCTGCCGGCCAGTCCCAGCGTCAACGCCAACAGCAGCAAGCGGCGATGCCACGCGCTACGCGTCGTCATGAGATCTCCAGGAACAGGTTCAGTTCGCGCTCGGCTCCGCCGTCAATTGAGCCAGATGGGTCCGCGCTTCTGCCGCCGGCGCCGAGCTCCCGCTCGATGCGATAGCGGTCGGCCAGGGCCCCAGAAAGTGAAGTCCAGGGTGCTGGCAACAGGCGATCCGTGGGGGTAGACGTTGCAAGGTGGGGCCAAGCGCCGTCCAGCGCCAGAGGGGTGATCGGCCACGCAACCGCAGGGGCTGTTGCCATTCGGTCCGGCTCCGCCTAGGTATCAATCCAGGCAGGTTACCCGAAACGAGGTTATCGCTATGGCAACACCCGCTACCAAGGACGCCCGCGGCCTGAAGCGCCGCCAGCTCGCCGCCCTCGACACCCCGACCGATCTTGAATCGACCGCCGTCCGCGACATCGCCGCGGCGATGAACGCGATCCTGGCCGACACCTTTGCGCTCTATGTCAAGACCAAGAACTTCCACTGGCATATGAGCGGCCCGCACTTCCGCGATTACCATCTGCTGCTCGACGAACAGGCCGATGAGCTGATGGCAATGACCGACCCGATCGCCGAGCGAGTCCGCAAACTCGGCGGCGAAACGCTCAAGTCGATCGGTCAGATCTCCGGGATGCAGCGGGTCCGCGACAACGACGCCAAGTACGTGGAGCCGTCCGACATGCTGGCCGAGCTGCGGGACGACAACGAAGAGATGGCGGCTCGGCTCCGGGAAGCCCACAACGTCTGCGAGCAGCATCGCGACATTGCCACGGCCAGTCTCATCGAGGTATGGGTGGACGAAGCCGAACGGCGCACCTGGTTCCTCTTCGAATCCAGCCGTCGCGGCGACTCATCCGGCCACTGACCAGCGAGCGTTCCCATGCCCCCACATCACGCGGCGATTCTGGAGCCGGGCACCCCGGCGCCCGACTTTACGCTCAACTCCACACCCGATCAGACGGTGTCGCTCTCCGAGCTGCGCGGCCGGCCGGTCATTCTGGTCTTCTACCCGGCCGACTGGAGTCCCGTCTGCGGCGACGAGCTGGCGCTGTTCAATCAGGTCCTGCCCGAGTTCCACCGGCATGACGCCGAACTGCTGGCCATTTCAGTGGACGGCGTCTGGTGCCATGCGGCTTTTGCCGAGCACCGCAACCTCCACTTTCCCCTGCTGGCCGACTTCGAACCCAAGGGCGAAGTTGCCCGCAGCTACGGGGCCTATCGCTACGAAGATGGCTACGCTGAGCGG
>DASSTY010000284.1:0-5769 GCA_035707585.1 Gemmatimonadales bacterium | reverse complement strand
TGAGCGACTGCTCGGAGCCGGGGCGATCCAGCAGATACACTTCGCGGTGGCTGGGCGGCTGGACGGCGGCAATGTTCTTGTGGGGCACGTCACCGGCCTTCCAGCTTCCGAACACCCGCTCCAGCCGCGGCTTGATCGCGTCCATGGTGGTGGCGCCGACCACGATCAGGGTGCTGTGATTGGGCTTGAACCAGGTCGAGTGGAAGCTTGCCAGCGCCTGAGGCGTCAACTGCTTCACGCCCGCTTCCGTGCCCGAGCCGGTGAACGGCTGGGCGTAGGCATGCCCCTTTCCGTACAGGAGCTGCGGAATCACCCGTAGCGCCATCGAACTCGGAGTGACCTTTTCGCGGGCAATCCGCGCCAGCTGCTGCTGCTGGAGCCGCTTGAAATCGGCCGCCGGGAAACTCGGATGCAGCACCACATCGGCGAACAGCGCCAGCGAGCTGTCGATGGTGGACGCCAGCGACGACATGTCCACTTCGTTGACGTCGAGTGATGCGCCGGTTGAGAGCCGAGCGCCCAGCCGCTGGAGCTGGTCGCTGATCTGGAGCGCGCTCCGGCTCCTGGTGCCTTCGTCCAGCATGCTGGCCGTCAGGGTGGCGGTGCCCGAGATGCCGCCCTGATCGGCCGCGTACCCGGCATCCACCAGCAGCGTGAGGTCGATCAACGGAACGCTGTTGCGGCGCGCCACGATGACCTGGAGCCCGTTGGACAGCGTATCGACCGCATAATCCGGGAAGTCCGGTGCCGCCGGAGTTCCGGGCGACGGGATCGCGCTCCGATCGGCGCTGTCGGGTCCGGCCGCCAGACCGGTGGGATACGGATGGACTTCGAGCGTGTATACACCGTCGTCCAGCCAGTCGCGGACGGTCTTCTGAACCTGCGCCGGCGTGGCCTCGGCCATCCGCCGCTGCGAAATCTTGTAATGCGCGGGGTCGCCGGTGTAGGTGAAGTTCGACGCCAGCACATCCGACTTGCCGCCGAACCCGCCGATCCGCTCGATGCCGCGAACAAAGTCGGCCCGTTCACCGGTCTGCGCCCGGGCCAGCTCGGCTGCGGTGGGGCCGCTCCGTGCCAGCTTCGCCACTTCCTCGTTGACCGCCTTCTCTACCGCCGCGAGGTCGCCACCCGGCTTGGCCGTTGCCATGATCGTGAATTGCCCGCCAAAATCGTTGGCGTCCATGAAGGCATTGACATCGGTCGCGATCTGCTCGTCGTACACCAGCCGCTTGTAGAGCCGGCTGCTCTTGCCGCTGGCCAGAATGTCGGCCGCGAGTGTGAGGTAATCGGCCTCCGCTGACCCGAACCGCGGGACGTTCCACACCTTGTAGATCCGCGCCTGCGGCACCCGGTCCTGCATCCATCCGCGGGTCGGGTGGGTCATCTTGGCGACGTCGACCTGGGGCCGGCTGATCGGCGGCACCGGCGGAATGTTGCCGAACCAGTGCTCCACCTTCTGCTTGGCGACTTCGGGGGTAATGTCTCCGGCGATCACCACCACCGCGTTATTGGGGCCGTAGTAGCTCCTGAACCAGTCGCGCACATCTTCCAGCGACGCCGCGTTGAGGTCGTCCATCGACCCGATGGTGGTATGGTGGTACGGATGGCCCACCGGATAGGTGTGCGCCGCAATGTTCTCCCACACCTTCCCGTACGGCTGGTTCTCGCCCTGCCGCTTTTCGTTCTGCACTACACCGCGCTGCTCATTCAGCTTGGCGGTGTCGATGGCCGGCAGCAGCCAGCCCATCCGGTCGGACTCGAGGAACAGCACCCGATCCAGGGCGGCGGTCGGCACGTTCTCGAAGTAATTGGTCCGGTCGGTGTTGGTGGTGCCGTTCAGATCGGTTGCGCCGATCGGTTCGACGGCCTTGAAGTAATCGTCGTTGTAGTGCTCGCTGCCGTTGAACATCAGGTGCTCGAACAGATGCGCGAAGCCCGACTTCCCTTCCGGCTCCATCCCGGAGCCGACATGATACCAGACGTTGAATGCCACGATCGGCGCCTTGTGGTCCTCGTGGACCAGCAGCGTCAGTCCGTTCGACAGCACGTACTTGGTGTAGGGGATGTCGGGGATCGGCGCACTCGCCGCCCTGGGCGCCGATTTCGGCGCGGCCTGGGCGAATGTACCGGCCGGCAGCGCCAGTGCACCAGCCAGCGCCAATGACGCCACGATCCCGCGGGAGCGGACACGAACGGAACAGCGCATGTAAAGCCTCCCTCTGGTAAAACGTGAGGAACCTGGCATGCCGTACGACAAAGTGCCCGTGGCAGGACTCGAACCTGCGGCCTAGCGTTTAGGAAACGCTTGCTCTATCCACCTGAGCTACACGGGCAGTGGAACCGGCGGACTAGGCCGTCCCGAACCCCGGAAAGTCCGGCGCCGTGCCGGAGAGATCGGAGCGTTCGACGGTTCGCACCGAGGCGGTGGGCGGCCCCACGCTGAGCAGCCGCTCCAGCTCCGCGATGGCGGCCGCCGCGCCGACCGCGATCACTTCGACCCGGCCATCCGGGAGGTTTCGGGCCAGCCCGCGGATGCCCAGTCGATCTGCGTGGTGCGCTGCAAACCACCGGTACCCCACCCCCTGCACTCTCCCGGCGACGAGAAAGCGCACCGCTCCTTCCCCGTTCATGCCGATCGGCGGCTCCGCCGTCGATGCCACATCACATAACCAACGATCAGGACCACCACGACCGGCAGGATGTACATCAGCGCGCGGGAGGTGTAGGCATGCACCGCCGTCTCCTGCAATTCCGCCTCATGGGTTCCCAGCAGCCAGCCGATGTAGGCCAGCACCGCGCACCAGAGCCCCGCGCCGATCGCGGTGAAGGCCACGAAGCGGCCCAGCGCCATGCGGCTGATCCCCGCCGGGATCGAAATCAGATGCCGGATCACCGGGAGGAGCCGCCCCACCATCGTGCTGATTTCGCCATGCCGCTGAAAGTACTGCTCGGTCCGATCCAGCGACCGCTCCGAGATGAGCACGTACCGCCCGTAGCGGCGCAGTGCCGGGAGGCCGATGGCCAGTGCCAGCGCATAGTTCACCAGCGCACCAAGAACGCTGCCCAGAGTGCCGCAGAGCACCACCAGCCAGCCGTTCATGTGACCCTTCGCCACCAGATAGCCGGCCGGCGGGATCACCAGTTCGCTGGGCAGCGGCAGCACCGACGATTCGATCGCCATCAGAAGAATGATGCCGGGATACCCCATCGCGAGGATGGTGTCGATCAGCCACTCTATCAGGTGATGGATCATGAATCCCTGAACCCGAACGCGCCGAGCAAAGGAACGAACCGGACGTCTTCCAACGGCCCCGTTCGCACCCCGTCCGGGGTCCGTTCGACGAATGTGAGCACCTGCCCCCGTTGATCACCGATCGGAATGACCATCCGGCCGCCGGGCGCCAGCTGATCGACCAGCGGGCCCGGAATGTCGGGCGACGCGGCGGAAACCAGGATCGCATCGTACGGCGCATACGGCCGCCAGCCCAGAGTGCCGTCGCCCAGCATCACCGAGACATTGCGCATGGCGAGCTGATCGAGAACCGCGCGCGCCTGGCGTGCCAGGGATCCGACCCGCTCCACACTGAAAACCGTTTCCGTGAGCATCCCGAGCAGCGCCGTCTGATACCCCGAGCCGGTCCCGATTTCGAGCACCCGTTCGTGCCCCCGAAGCTGGCAGACCTCGATGGAGCGCGCCTGCACGAACGGCTGGCTGATGGTCTGCCCCTGCCCGATCGGAAGCGCCGCGTCATCGTAGGCCCGGTGCCGCACACTTTCCGGAACGAACAGGTGCCGCGGAACCTGCTGCACGGCGTGCAGTACTGCGAGATCGCGGATTCCCTTGCTCCGGAGCGCTTCGACCAGACGGCTGCGATAGCCGCCGTAGCCGTCGCCCGGGCCTAGTGGTCCAGCGACCACGTCCGCACCGTTTCGATCAGCGGGTAGCTGGTCAGATCCATGTGCAGCGGCGTGACTGAAATGTAACCCGCGGCCACCGCCTCGTGGTCTGAATCGGCGCCGCCGGTCCAGGTGATGGTCCCGCCGCCAATCCAGAAGATTTCGCGCCCCCAGGGGTCGGTCATCCGGGTCAGCGATTCCGAGAAGTACCGGCTGCCGAGCTGGGTCACCCGGATTCCCTTGACGTCCTCGGCCGGACAGTTCGGCAGGTTGATGTTGAGGAGCATCGCCGACGGAAAGTCCGCCACCTCGGTGATCCGGCGAACCAGCATCGACACCACCGATCCATAGCTGGCCAGCAGATTCACGTCGCGGCCGGCGAAGCTAATCGCGATTCCCGGCACGCCCAGCGATACCGCCTCCATGGCAGCGGCAACCGTCCCGGAATAGAGGACGTCTTCGCCCATATTGGGTCCGTGGTTCACTCCCGAGAACACGAAATCGGGACGCTCCGGCATGAGAGTCTGGATGGCCAGCAGCACGCAGTCAGTCGGCGTGCCATCCAGTTGAAATGCTCCATCGGGGCGGCGAGTAGGCCGGAGCGGCCGATGCAGCGTCAGCGAATGAGAGGTGCCGCTCTGCTCCCGATCGGGCGCTACCACGGTAACACTGCCGACTTCGGCACAGGCGTTGGCCAGCAGCGCCAGGCCGGGCGCGAGCACGCCGTCATCGTTGCTCACCAGGATATTCATTCCGCTCCGTTCGGCCGAGCGGCGGGCGTCCGCCCGTCCAGCAATGCCAGAATGTCGTCGAGCTCGCGGCGGAGGTCTCGAACCAGTCCCGCTTCAAGCGCCTGGTGAGCGGCGCTCTTGAGCTCGCCCGCCTTGCGCTGCTGCTCCATCCGCTGCCGCGCCCCATCGATCGTATATTTTTCGACGTACAGGAGATGCTTCACCAGCATGATCAGCTCGACCTCGCGCGCCTTGTACACCCGATTACCCGAGCGGTTCTTGGCGGGGTTGAGCACGCGGAACTGGCTCTCCCAGTAGCGCAGCACATGCGGCTTGAGATCGGTCAAGGCACAGACCTCGCCGATCGAGAAAAACTCCTGTACTGGTCGGGTCGTCGTCATCGCCATTGCTCCGGCTTGGGTTCCCGTCCCATCAGCTCGCCGACGCTCTCGCGCGGCGGCTTCCCCTCGAACAGAATCGCACACACTTCATTGGTGATCGGCAGTTCAACATCGACCCGCCGCGCCAGCTGGCTGGCGGCCCGGGCGCTGTTGACGCCTTCGGCTACCGTGCGGTGACGGGCCTGAAAGTCCGCCAGCGTTTCGCCTTGGGCCAGCGCCAGCCCGAGCGCGCGGTTGCGGCTCAGCGATCCGGTCGCGGTCAGCACCAGGTCACCCATGCCGGCGAGTCCGGCAAAAGTGAGCGGGTCGGCCCCCATCGCGGCGCCCAGCCGAGCCATCTCCGCCAGCCCGCGTGTCAGCAGCGCGGCGCGGGGATTATGTCCCAGCCCAAGTCCTTCGAGCATTCCGGCCGCGATCGCGATCACGTTCTTGAGCGCGCCGGCCAGTTCGGCTCCCACCACATCGCTGGCGGTATAAACCCGAAACCGGCTGGTCACGAATGCCGATTGCGTCTCTGCCGCCGCCGCGGGATCGGCCGACGCGGCCACCACGGCGGTCGGCTGGCCCTCCGCCACTTCGCGGGCGAAACTCGGCCCCGACAGCACGGCGATCCGGGACTGAGGCAGCACCTGCTGCAGCACCGCTGACATCGGCAGCAGCGATTCGGTCTCGAGCCCCTTGGTAACGCTCACCACCACGGTCCCTTGAGCCACCGCCGCCGCAGCCGACTGGCATACCGT
>DASSTY010000283.1:0-4631 GCA_035707585.1 Gemmatimonadales bacterium | reverse complement strand
TTCGATGACCGTCACCAACGTGCGCGGGTCGACGAAGCGGGTCAGGTCGTCCACGTGGCCGTCGGTGTCGTCTCCCTCGATTCCGTCTCCCAGCCAGAGAATCTTGCGCACCCCCAGGTAGTCGCGAAGGCGCGACTCGATCTCCTGCCGCGACAGCGACGGATTGCGGTTGGGGTTGAGCAGACATGACTCGGTGGTGATCAGGGTACCGCGGCCGTTCACGTCGATCGATCCGCCTTCCAGAATCATCCCCGGCTCGATTACCGGAATTCCCAGCTCCTCACCGATTCTGGTCGGAATGACGTCATCGAGATCGTACGGCGGATACTTGCCGCCCCAGGCATTGAATCCCCAGTCGAGAATCAATTGCGCCGGGTGGTCGCTGCCGGCCGGCGCCTGCAGAAAAATCGGCCCGTGATCTCGGCACCATGCGTCGTTGGTGGGATTGGGATGGAAGTAGACGTTGCCGCTGTCGGCGCCGGCGTCGGCCAGGAGCCGGCGCACCTCGGCTTCCATTTCGGGGCCGGCCACGTTGATGTGGACCTCTTCATGGTCGGCGAGGGCGCGAACCATCGTGGCGAAGATCGCAGGCACCGGTCCGAACTTGCCGGGCCACGACTCCGCCTTGTGCGGCCAGCTGAGCCAGGTGCCGCGGTGCGGTTCCCACTCAGCCGGCATCCGGTAGCCGAGTCGTCCGGGAAGTGGCTTTGGCGGCAGATTCAATCGAGATAGCGGCGAGTGATATCGCCGTAGGCGTCGATCCTGCGATCGCGAAGGAACGGCCAGTGGGTGCGGCTCACATCCACCTTGCCGAGGTCGCAGTCGGCGACGAGCACCTCTTCACCGTGACCGGCCTTGGCGATGATCCGGCCGCCCGGATCGGCCACGAAGCTGCCGCCCCAGAACTCGAGCCCGCCGCTGGGCGACTCCTCGAAACCCACCCGGTTCACCGAACAGACGTAGACGCCGTTGGCGATGGCGTGGCTCCGCTGAATCGTTTCCCACGCGGATGCCTGCTGCGCTCCGTGCTCTTCTTTTTCGGCCGGGAGCCAGCCGATGGCGGTGGGGTAAAAGAGAATTTGCGCGCCGCTCAGCGCGGTGAGCCGGGCCGCCTCGGGGTACCACTGATCCCAGCACACCAGCACGCCGATTCGCGCGAAGCGGGTGTCCCAGCTGCGGAAGCCGAGGTCGCCCGGCGTGAAGTAGAACTTTTCGTAGAACTGCGGGTCGTCCGGAATGTGCATCTTCCGGTATTTGCCGAGGTAGCTGCCATCGGCATCGAGAATGGCGGCGGTGTTGTGATAGATCCCTTCGGCCCGCTTCTCGAACAGGCTGGCGATCACGACCACGCCGAGCTCGCGTGCAATCGAGCCAAGTCGCTCCGTGCTCGGCCCGGGGATGGCTTCAGCCAGCTGGAAGTACTGGTGATCTTCGCACTGGCAGAAATACCGGGACCGGAACAGCTCCTGAAGGCAGACGATCTGGGCGCCCTGCGCGGCGGCCTGCCGCACGCCGGCGATCGCCTTCTCGAGGTTCTCCTCGGGGTGCGGAGTGGTACTCATCTGCACCAGCCCGACGCGGACGGTGCTGCTGGAAGCTCCCGGAGTCGTCATGCCGGGAAGATAACCGTTGCCGTTGCGAGGGTCATCCTGCCGCCGCGGCGTGGTGGGCCGGGGCGAAATGGTGCGCCAGCGCGCGACGGTACACCGCGCGGTACTGATCGGCCGGCGCGGTCCATCCGAAATCCCGCCGCATCGCGGCTTTCATCATCGCTTCCCAGGCCGGCCGGTCGGCGTAGAGTGCCAGTGCCCGAAGGGCCGCCGCCTCGAATGCGCTCGAGGTGTAGTCGTCGAAGAGGAAACCGCCCTCGCCATCGGCGATCGTATCGGCCAGGCCTCCCACTCGCCGGCCGATCGGCGGGGCGCCGTAGCGCTGAGCCCGCATCTGGGTGAGCCCGCAGGGTTCGTAGAGCGATGGCATCATGAAGATGTCGGCGCCGGCCATCAGCCGGTGCTCCAGCCGATTGTTGAATTCGAGCTGCACGCCCACCCGCTGCGGCGCGCTGGCGGCCAGGTCCACCAGCGCCTGCTCGTAGCGGCGTTCGCCGCTGCCAAGAAAAACGAACTGGGCATCGCGATGCAGCAGGTTGGTGCTGGCCAGGATGAGATCGAGCCCTTTCTGGGTTACCAGGCGGCCGGTCAGTGCAAAGAGCGGGGTGCGCCGGCGCTGGGGCAATCCGTAACTTCGCTGGAGCGCGGATTTGCAGCGCCGCTTTCCGGTCAAGTCGTCGGCTCCGTAGCGGGCGGTGATCTGCGGATCGGTGACCGGGTCCCACAGCTTCTGGTTGATTCCGTTGAGCACCCCGACCAGCCGGTCGCCCAGCCAGCGGAACACGCCATCCAGCCCGAAGCCGCCTTCCGGAGTGCGCAGTTCCTTCGCGTGGGTCGGGCTCACGGTGACCACCATGTCCGAGAAGGTGAGTCCGCCCTTCAGGAAATTGAGCTGGTCGTACCACTCGAGCTGCCGCCAGTTGAAGAGATCCCAGGATAGTCCGATATCGTCCATCGCGGAGCGCGGGAAGTAACCCTGGTAGCCGGGATTGTGGACCGAGAGCACCGTGCTGACATCTCGGCTGAGCGACTGGGTGGCCGCTTCGGTGCGGAGGTAGACTGGCGCGAGCGCAGTGTGCCAGTCGTGGGCATGCAGCACGCCGGGGGTGCGCAGGAGGCGCGGCAGCGCTTCGACGGCCGCGCGCGCCAGGAAGGCGAAGCGAACCGGATTGTCGGGATAATCCACGCCACCTTCGGCGTAGATTCCTGGCCGATTGAAAAATCCCTGATGCTCCAGGAAGTACACCGCAGGCCCTTCGCGCGGCCCCGCGATCCGGAAGAGCCGCGCTTCTTCGACACGGTGGGCGATCGGAACGGGGAAGGGGTCGCCCACCGGTTCCAGATCGGGCGCCTGTTCGCGGACGGTGCGATAGAGCGGCAGCAGCACCGACACCGGGAGCCCGCGGGCATGCTGAAAACCGGCAAGCCCGGCGACTGCTTCGCCGAGCCCGCCGGTGCGGGCGTAGGGAAAATATTCCGCCGTGAGATGAAGCACCGCCACGGGGCGTCCATCCCCGGTGGTGAGTGGACGGGGGCCGCTGGCGCGAGCGGCTACGGACACCTGCGCGACTGACATGTTGACATCCTCTAAGCGGCCGGCGGATCGTCTCCCGATGATTCGCCCCGCATCTCCGGCACGTAATACGCCTGCACGTAGTTCTTGACCATGCGGCGCGCGGTGAATCGGCTGCCGGCCACCCGCAGCGCGTGCCGCATCTTCTCCACCCACCCGACCGGTACGCCGCGGGCGTCCCGAGTATAGTAGAGCGGTATCACCTGTTCTTCCAAAAGCCGGTAGAACCGCCCGGCGTCGGCGGCATCGGCGTCGGCTCCCTCACCGGCGGGCGGTATCGCCCAGCCGTTGAGGCCGTCGTACCCTTCCTGCCACCAGCCATCCAGCGTGCTGAGCTGCGGCACGCCGTTGAGCGCCGCCTTCATGCCGCTGGTGCCCGAGGCTTCCAGCGGCACCCTCGGCAAATTGAGCCAGAGGTCCACACCCTGGACCAGCAGATGCGCCAGGTGCATGTCGTAATCTTCCAGGAACGCCACCCGGCCTTCGAACGAAGGATCCCGGGTAAAGTGGTAGACGTTCTGGAGCACTTCCTTGCCCGGATTGTCGGCCGGGTGCGCCTTCCCGGCGAAGACGATCTGCACTGGGCGCCACGGGTTGGTGAGAATCCGCCGGAGCCGGTCGAGATCGTGGAACACCAGATTGGCGCGCTTGTAGGTAGCGAAGCGGCGGGCGAATCCGATGGTGAGCGCCTGCGGATCGAGCAGCGTCCCGGCGGCCACGACCTGGGCGGCCTCCTTGAGCTGGTGGGCGAATCGGCGGCGGGCGTCCTCCCGCACCACCGTGCCGAGCACATCCTTGAGACTCAGGTGGATGCGCCAGAACCGCTCGGTATCGAGCGTGAGGACCTGATCCCACAGCGCCGGATCATCCAGCCGCTGTTCCCAGTCGGCGCCGAGGTGATCGTTGAGGAGCGCCTTGATAGGGCTGGCCATCCAGGTGTCGAGGTGGACACCGTTGGTGATGTGGCCGATCGGGACCATTTCCCACGGGCGGTTGGGCCAGAGGTCGCGCCAGAGACTCCGCGAGACCTGCCCGTGGCGCCGGGACACTCCGTTGACTCGCGAGCTGAGCTGCATCGCGGTCACCGTCATGTGGAAGAGTCCTGGATTGCCCGGCATCTCGCCCAGACCGAACAGCTCCTCGCGGGAGATTCCCATCTCCTCCCACACCGGCCCGATGCACGCCTCGAGCTGCGCAGTGGTGAAGGCATCGTGCCCGGCCGGCACCGGGGTATGGGTGGTGAAAACGCTGGCGGCGCGCACCTGCCGCACGGCCTCGGGGAAGGCGACGCCCTCGACGGTGAGTTCGCGCAGCCGCTCGATCATCATGAACGCGGCGTGCCCCTCGTTGGCGTGCCATACCGCGGGCTGAATCCCCACCGCCCGGAGCACCCGCACACCGCCGACTCCAAGGATCCATTCTTGGCGAAGCCGGAGGTCGGTGTCGCC
>DASSTY010000282.1:0-5567 GCA_035707585.1 Gemmatimonadales bacterium | reverse complement strand
AGCCGGTCGGATGCTCTCCAGGAGGTGGACGCCCACATCAGCCATGGCGCGCCGGTGCTGGGTCATTACATGCAGCGCACCGGCAACGTCCGCAGCGCGCTGCTCCGCTATAACGGATGCGTCCGCAGCACCAACACGCCGCGTTGTGAGCGGTATCCCTCCAAAGTGCTGACGGTGGCCCATCGCGTGCGCCGCCAGATGCTCACCTATGCCGCGCGCGAGCGGGAGCTGGCTACTTCTCGCTGATGTGCAGCTGTTGGCGCCGCGTTACTGTCGTGCCCTCCGCATCCCGCACCATCATCACCAGATCGTAATCGCCCGGCGGCGCGCGCTTGAGATCGATGCTGCGCGTGAATTCCTGGACCGGTGCACTCGGCCGATCACTGAACTGCACCGCCACGACCGGCTCGTCGTGCTCGGCGTACCGGCGGCGCAGCTCGAACCGGGTCCGATACGGCCGCCCGGGGTCCATCCCGCCGACCTGGTAATAGACGGTGAGCTGGGAGGCGGGGATCCAGACGCCCAGCGGATTGAGATGCACCACCGATCCGTCCGGCAGCGTGAAGTGTTGCGGCGAGCCCGGCCGGCCCAGGACCAGGTCGCTGGCAGTGAGCGCCGCTTCCGCGAGATTGGGGACGGTGATGCTGTCCCGCATGAGGGTGACCCCGGTCTTGCCGGCCGGATCGGCCAGCAGCACGCGGACCGCGTAGCGGCCGGGTGGCAGTGGCAGGGTGGCCTGGCCGGTCAGATATGCGTTGGGCGGGAGCGCCTGATGGGTGGCGAATACCCGGACGGTATCCTGCTGAAAGATCTGGCGGGTCCGGCCCGCTTCGGCAATCAGGCGGAGATGGAGCGGATAGGCGGTCATGCCGGCGGGCATGGTGGCCGCGGTGGGGGCGGGCAGACTGCCGGCCCGGACGGCGAAGGCCACCAGGGCATGAGTCCCAGTGCCACCGGCCGTGCCGAGGCCGTAGGTCTCCACGCTGGCGTCGAGGCGGTGGTCGAAGCGGATCGGGAAGGCATCGGTCGTGGTACCGATCGCGATGGCTGCGCGGTTGCGCTCGCGATCGTCCTGAAGCACCTCCGGAACAACCGCGGCGCCCTCATCGCTCAACTCGAGCTCCAGTTCGCTGTAACGGGGGTCGAGGCCGCTCCGCGAGCCCATCAGCGGCGCAAAGAGGGGAAGCTGCTCGACGAGATGGGTGGGCGCACGCAGGCCAACGAAATGAAAGATCAGCGGTCCGGTGGGGGTGCGATACTTCCACGATTCATTGGCATCAACGGCCGGGTTGTTGAACAACGCACGCGCATCCGGTTCGCCGTAGCGAATGTAGATGACGCCCCGGTCATCGACCAGTTGCTGGTTGGACCGATAGGCGCTGAGCATGGTCCGGGCGCTCAGCATGGCATAAACCTGATGGGGAGTTGCGCCCATAACTTCAAGAGCGGTTCTGTCGAGGTCGTGCAATGCTTTCGACTCTTTGGTTTCCCCATTCGGCCCGATGATCCGCATCCCCGAGATCGCGCGGATCCCGGCACCGGGACTGTTCCCGGCCAGTTGCGAGTGCCCCACACTGCGGAAGTTCTTCAGCGCGTAGTCCAGCCGGCGGTAATGCTCGGCCAGCCGCTCCCCCGGGAGCCGCCCTTCCCGCACGTCGCGCTCGTTCCAGAACCGGTGCACCCAGGCATCCAGCGAATCGGCCGGCACACTGTCGAACGCGGCGAGCTCTGCCGGCGTCGCAATCCATGCCAGATCGATCCGGTACTGCGCCCGCGGAATGGCGGACGGGACATCCGCCAGCCCCGCATAGTAGCTGCGCTCGGCGGCGGCGGTGTCGCCCAGTTGAAAGAGCGTGCGGGCCAGCTCGATGGCGATGAGACTGGAATCAGCGCCGAGCGCACGGGCCTGGCGCAGCGCCGTGGCCGAGGCGGAATCGTCGCCCGCCACACGCTCCAGCACCCCCAGTGAGGTGAGCAGTCCCGCATCGGGGTGGGCCCGGGCGACGCGCTCCAACCGCGCGACCACCGAGTGGGCGATGTCGAGCTTCTTCGTTTCGGTGGCGGTCGCCGCGAGCTCGATGCCGGCGGGGAGGAACGTGCTGTCGGCATCGAGCGCGCGGGTGAAGGCGGTGCGCGCGGTCTGCAGGTAGTCGCTGCCGATCGGCTGATAGGGCCCCGGTTTGGCCACCAGCCCGGCGCGGTGCATCGCCAGGCGAATGCGGCCGAGCTGGTACCACGCGTCGGGCCAGTCTGGGTGCCGGTCGATCACCCCGGCTACCAGGTGAACGGCGGCATCGAAGTCATCGCGAGTCGCCGTGCTGTCTGCGATCTGAAGCGCCCGAACACCGCGGAGCAATGCGCGTTCGTCGGGTTGGGATCCGGCCGTATCCGAATCAGCATGCGCGAGTACCGCCAGCGGCGAGTGGCCGGCCGACGTCTGCGCCTGGACCAGACCTGGGTAGAGGAGGGCGACGAGCAGCAGCGAGCGAAGGGCGCGTCGATCCATGTCGGCTCCGCGGTTCCGGGGAGGCCGGGCTGGCTGTGATCACATACCAATGACCATATCCGTCCGGCCGCGACTCGGCAACCGCACACGAGCCACAGACCAGCGCCTCATCCGGCGGCCACGCCCGGCGCCTGCTTGCGCACCGCTGTACCGTGAGCCATCCTACGATAGGCGCTGCTCCGCGCCGTTTTCGGGGTATACAAGTACTTGTATGGGACGGGAGAGCGGTGATGCGACCAGTCGTCGGCCGTTCGAATCGGCCCATTGGCGAGTGATGAGATGACTTCGCGCGTTAATTCGCTTGCGGTTGCGTTTTTCCTGGGTCTCTGTTGCCCCGGTTCGCCTCGGCGCAGCAGCCCGCGCAGGAGCTGGTTGCCCTCCGCGACAGCGTGGCCGCCGTCTCCGAGCCGGCGGGGCTCAATTCGCTGCTGGTTTCCGTCGATCAGGTCAATCTCCCGATCGCCCAGCGCGAAGCGCGCAAGGGCTGGATCCTGCTGCGCGCGGGGGAGCTCGGCACAGGCCGCGACGAGCTCGATCAGGCGATCGCCGCGTTCGACGAAGCGCTGCTCCGCCAGGGGGACTGGGCCGCGCCGTGGGTCGGGTTGGCCCGGGCCAAGCTGCTCCTCGCCGAGCGGCAGCAGCCCGTCAAGCGCTCGGTCCACCAGCCGCTCGGCGAGCACTACGATGATGCAGCACTCAAGCACCTGGCGCGTTCTCTCCAGCTCCAGCCGAAGAACCCGCCCGCCGTCGCCCTGCTCACCGATCTGCTGATCGATCGAGAAGGGTTGCCGCTCACCGGCGACATCGCCGACGCGGTGGAACGCGCAGCGGCCGAGCCGGCCAACGGACCGGTACCGCATCTGCTGCTGGCGCGCGATGCGCGGCTGACGAATCGGCTCGATGAGGCGATGGAGGAGCTCGAGACTTACTTCAAGCTCGGGGGCGACAGCGCGCTCGGGCTCCTGGAGCAGGCGCGTACGGAGTACCGCCAGAAACAGCTTGATCTATCGGTCCAAACGTATCTGGCGGGCGCTAGGAAATTGGACTCGCTCAGCCGGGCGGCCTACCGGCGCGATCTGGCGTGGACGGCGACACCGGCGGAGATGACAGCGTTCGATTCGGCATCGGACGGGGCACTGGCGGATTGGATCAAACAGTTCTGGGCCCGGCGCGACGCCGAAGCGGTGCAGCCGCCGGGCGCTGCGTTGCAGGAGCATTTTCGCCGCTGGTTTTACGCCTTGGATCACTTCCATACCGTGGGAGAGAAGCGGGGGAGCTCGCAGCTGGGCATCGCTGCTGGCGAAACGGCAGCGGGGATGGGCCTAGCGGCTCTGGATAATCCGGGCCTCACCTACTTCGAGACCGACCTCTTTCGCGAGACGCCCGCCAAGGCGCTCGGGGTCGATGACCGCGGGTTGATCTACCTGCGCTACGGCGAGCCAACCCTGCGGGCCACCAGCCTCGGCGAGTCCGGCGGCACGGAGGGGTGCTTGGTCGCCAACGAGAGCTGGCGCTACGACCTGCCGGCCGGGCCGCGGGTTTTTCACTTTTGCGCGAGCATGGCGCTTGGAACTAATGCCCCGACGATGTTGGTCCCGATGCTGCCGCTAGTTGAAGAACTGCTTGATTCTCGAATCGCTCTGGATCCGCGTTATGCCGAGCTGGCGTTCGGGGTGCACCAGGCGAAAGTGCTGGCCCAGTGGCGCGCGCGCGGGATGCTGCAGGGCGCCGTCGGCGTGAACACCATCTCGCGCGACGTGGTGCAGCGGATGGTGAATGAAGGCCGCGCCACGATCCACCGGAGCATCAACGAAGACAGCTACGCCCGCTACTACGAACACGACCTCCAGCCGGTCGTGCAGCTGTACGCGTTGGGTGCCGCCGATGGCGCTCCCAGCACCGCGCTGGCGGTCTTCGCCCTGCCGGGCGACAAGCTGCAGCCGCAGATGATGGACGGCCGGATCGTCTACCCGGTCCATGTCCGCCTCACTGCCATCGACACCACCCGTGGCGTCTCAGCCAACCGCGACACCACCCGGCTCTTCGTGGTGCACGATACCCTCGGCGAGGGCAGCTACTGGTACGGCACCGCCACCCTCCCGCTCGGCCTGGGCCAGTACTATGTCCGCGCCCTGTTCGATCAGCCGGAGATCAGCCGCGGCGGCGCCCGCGGCCGGAGCGGCGTGGTGGTGCCGGCCGACGGCAGCACGCTTACGCTCAGTGATCTGGTGCCCGGCCGCAGCGATGGCCTGACCTACCGGCACGGCACGGAGGCGATTCCGCTCAACCCACTGGCGGTCTTTCGTCGCCAGGACGCGATGCAGGTCTACTACGAGCTGCACGGGGCGGTGCCGGGCCAGTCTTACGAGACGGATATCACCCTGGCGCGCCTGAGCGGGGACAAGCCCTCGGACTCCGACCGGCTGACCCTCCACTTTACCGATCGGCCCGATCGCCCCACCTGGCCCGCGCAGCGGAGTCTCAGTCTGGAGCGGCTCAAGCCGGGGCCGTATCTGCTGACGGTGACGGTGCAAGCCCCGAACGCCGCCGCCCCCGCCACCCGCAACGTCGTGGTGCGGATCGTTAAGTAAACGACTTTCACCGCAGAGCGTGCAGATCGTAGTCGGCAGCTCCAACGGGCCGTCACCCCCGCGCAAGCGGGGGTCCAGGGCTTCTGGATTCCCGCGTTCGCGGAATGACGTTGGCCGAAGCTGCGACCGCTCTGCGCCCTCTGCGCCTCTGCGGTATGATCAATTTCCGTTGAGTCAGCGGCGACTACCTCCTGATCGTCACCTCATTATGCACATCGCGCACTCCCGCCACTGAATCGGCGATGTCGCGCGCCAGACGCTTCGAGCGACGATCGGGTACGGTCCCCGTCAGCGTCACCTCGCCATCCTTCACCTGCACTTCCAGATCGCTGGCATCTACCATCGGATGCTCGGTCAGCCCGTCGCAGACATCTTCAGTAATTCGCTGGTCCGAGCGGCGATAGTTCCGGGGACCCTGCCCGCGAAAATCATCGCGAACGTGCCCGGCGCGCGAGAGGTCGACGCCATTC
>DASSTY010000281.1:0-10496 GCA_035707585.1 Gemmatimonadales bacterium | reverse complement strand
GTCTGGGGCCTGCCCTCCGAGGGGTTCTTGTCCAGCGTCAGCATAACGTCGACGTGAGTACCAGGGAGAACAAAGCCTGCTACCCCAACCACCTCGTCCACCCGCACGCTCATGGCGCGCATCCCATCCTTGATCATGATCGGCAGGCCGCCGCCGGCATCCTTGGTGGCCAGCTTGCTGGCGAGGATCGGTTCGTTCTCCGCCACCGGGGTGATCACGCCGTGACCGATCGCCTCGGCGGCGGTGCGAACGTAGCCGGCAGGCAGCGCCCCGCCGGGCCACGCTACGCTCTTGAGATCGGCTTCGGTCACCACCGATCCAACCGGCAGGCTCCGGGCCGCGAGGATTACCTGCGCCTTGGCCGGCTCGTTGGCCAGGAGCGGGGTTGACTGCTGCCGGATGTAGCGCAGCGCCAGGAACGCCGCCAATCCCCCCGAGACGAGGGCCAGGGCCAGCATGAACCACGGACGAGTCTTCCGCATGTCGCGACCGTCTTTCCGGAAATTATTCGTTACGCATGACGGTCTGGGCGCCGATCTTGATCGGCCCCAATCCCATCAGCGCGCCGAGGAACGGGATTTCGTAATTGACCCGGACGGTAACCGTCATCGAGCTGCCGTCAGGCTGGGATGGCTTCCAGCTCGCCGCTGGAGAAAAATCGATGGTGTCGATAGTGGCGGCCTGAATGTGGGCGGCGGTCAGCCGCGCCTCCACCTTGGCCCGCACGGTACCCATGCTTGCGCCGTCGCTGATTACCGCGAGCCGGGCGCCCTCTCGCGAGGCATCGGTCACCGCCTGCTGGATATTCCAGGCGCGGCCGAACTCGATGATTCCCGCGATGAGGAGCAGCAGCAGCGGCAGGACCAGAGCGAATTCCGCCAGCGCCTGACCGCGCTCTCCACGGAGCCCGTGCAGACGAGCGTTCGCATGGTTCATGTGAACAGTGCCCCCATGATGGCTGCGCCGGCAAACTTCCAGACGATCCCGCCAATGGCGATCGGGACGCCGTAGGGAAGCCGCAGCGACCCGCTGGTTACCCTTCCCGCTGCGTCGCCCCTTGTCGCCGATCGAAGATATCCGCCCACATCCACCAACTGCAGAAATAGCAACAAGAGAACACCTCGGCGCGCGGCATCGACCAGGGCGAAGACCGCTCCGACTACCGCGGTGATCGCGAACGCGCCGAAGAATTCACTCGGCCCGAAGAACGCGCCGACTGCCGCGAGAAGCTTGGCATCGCCGGCGCCAAGACCGCCAAGCATGAAGAGCGCCAGCCCGATCCCCAGCCCGAGTGCGGCGCCTTCCACTCCCTGCAGCAACGAGTGCCAGCCGAGCGGGGCCCGCAGCAACAGAAACACTGCGAGCCCCGTCACGGTCAGGCGGTTGGGAATCCGGCGGGTCCGGACATCGGAGACCGCCGCCAGGAGCGCAATGACTACGAAAGCAACGGTGCCCAGAGCATCAGTTACCGGCATCGTGCCTCCCGGTCCCGCACTGCACGGCCACCAGTGGCCAGGCGGAGGCTTACTTGTCCGCCGTCGCCAGGTTGTCGTTGGCCTTGTTGAAGATGCTCTTGATGTGGCCGCCCATGCCCTTGATGATCAGCACCACGCCGACCACGATGAGGCCCAGCAACAGCGCGTACTCCGCGAGACCCTGACCGGACTCGTCGGCCCAGAAATTCCTGATCGCCTGCATAGAATCCCCCTGGCCATCCGGCCAGACGTGGGTGGGAAGGGCGCTCCGGACCCCCCGGCGCGCCAACGGACGGACCGCGGTGGGCCCTCCGAACTGATGGCGATGCTGACTGGCTGCTCAACACACTGGATAGCGTCGGCACCGAGTCTACTCTCCGTCCGTCAGCCCCGCGTCAATGCGGGGTATGTGTGTGATGATTGCCCGGAAGCCGATCCGGTGCGGCGGGGGTATGCGCAACGCCCATGCCGAGCGGGACGCCAGCGTGGCGCGAGCCAGTACGAGCCGGCGATCAACAAACCGTGGCTATACCGCCACAGGTTCGTTGCGGCCCAACGGGCTCGGCGTCTGGATGTGTGGCACTTGGCTCACCGTAGCGCATGACCCCGATCTGACGCGCCGGTGTAAGCTTTGCACCACCTGAACACACCGAAAATCAGGAGAATTTCTGGCACGCCCGCCTCGACCCGGCCCACGGCCGGGCTGGTTCGCACGCTTCGATTATCTGGTGCACACCATCCTGCTGGCGCTCGCGCTTCTGCTCGCGGCGGCGTTCGCGAGCGGGGTGTCGGTAGCAGCGTTGGCCGGCCGGGTGGTGGGCCAGTGACTTCATTGCGGGCGGCAGCGGCAGAATTCCGGCTCCCGGCCGCCATCGTGGCGGTCTTCGCCGTGCTCGGCGTGCTGTTCCAGGCAGCGCTCGGCTACCCGCGGATGCTCCAGCATATCGTCTGGCTGCCGGTGATCGGCTACCATATCGTTACCGGTTCATGCTTCCTCGGCCTGATGCTGCTGCTCTTTCGCTGGCAGCACCGTGGCGCCGATGGGCTCTGGATCCCCGGGTTTCGCGGATGGCGGGCCGCGCTCGCTGAAGGGCGCCTCGAAGCAGACCTCCGGGGGCGCACTGCGCGAGTGGCGGTGGCCTCGCTCCTCACCGCCATCGGGGCCACGGTGTTTGATTCGTGGAAGATCGCCATTCCACGCCTGGCGCCATTCTCCTGGGACCCGGTGCTGAGCCGGCTGGATACTGCGATCCATGGCCGCCCGCCCTGGGAATACCTCAGTGCTCTGCTCCATTGGCCGGACGGGATGTGGCTGATCGAGCTCATCTACCTGAGCTTCATCCCGATGCTCGCGATCATGACGCTGTGGCACGCGTGGAGCCGGGACGAACGGAATCGTCGGCGATTCTATTTCTGCTTTACAGCCGCATGGTTCGCAGTTGGAGTGATCCTGGCAATGGCGTTCTCCTCTGCGGGGCCGGCGTTCTACGCTCTGGTTACCGGAAAGCCCGGGCCGTATGCTCCACTGCTTTCGCAGCTCCATCAGGTGGGAGCCCAGGTGGAAATGGCATCCACCAGAATCCAGGCGGCTCTCTGGTCGGTGTATGCCAATGGCGAAACGCCGGCGATCGCGGGGATCTCGGCAATGCCGAGTCTCCATATCGCGATCCCAACGCTCTACTGCCTGGCGGCTCGCCGGTGGTGGAGCCGGCTGGGATTTGCGCTGTATACCACAGGAATCTGGGTCGCCACGATCGCACTCGGGTGGCACTACGCCGTTGATGGCTATGTGGCAGCGGCCGCGAGTGTGGGGGTCTGGGTGCTGAGCGGGCGCATCGTCCGCCCGCACCCACTGCCACATGCGGTGGCAGCTGCGCCGGAGATCGCGGCGCCCGAGACGGTGGCAAGTGCCTGAGCCAGTGGAAGTTCGAATGCAGCGCGCCGCACCCGGCGTAGCCCTGGCCGTGCTGGCCTGGAAATCGCTTGATCGGAGCGTCTCTCTGCCACAAACGGGCAATCGGTGAGGAGGGAATAGTGCGTCCCCTGTCTCTTGCGGCTGACATTGAGCTGTCGGCTGTGGTGCCGATTTACAACGAAGAGGGTTCGCTCGGCGAGCTGCATCGCCGGCTCACCGCCGTGCTCGAGCCGATGGGCATTCGCTACGAACTCATCCTGGTCGACGACGGAAGCCGAGACCGGACGCCCGAGCTCATTGCGGAGCTGTGCCGCAGCGATCCGCGGGTGCGCGGAGTTCACTTTTCCCGGAACTTCGGCCATCAGGCGGCGCTGGCTGCCGGGCTGCAGCACGCCCAGGGCCGAGCAGTCGTGGTGCTCGACGCCGATCTGCAGGATCCTCCCGAACTGATTCCCCAACTGGTGGCCCGCTGGCGGGAAGGGTTCCAGGTGGTGTACGCCCAGCGGCGGCATCGGAGCCGGGAGAGCTGGACCAAGCGTGCGGCGGCTTTCCTATTCTATAGGACGCTCCGGCGGATCACCCGGTTCGAAATTCCCGCCGACACCGGCGACTTCTGTCTGATGGACCGGGCGGTGGTTGACCTATTGAACGAAATGCCGGAGCGGAACCGCTATGTGCGCGGCCTGCGCGCCTGGGTGGGGTTCCGGCAGACCGCTGTCCCGTTCGACCGGCCGCCCCGATATGCCGGGGAGCCCAAGTACACATTCGCCGGCTCGTTCGGGCTGGCGGTGAACGGGATTCTCGCGCTCTCGAAGTTTCCGCTGCGGGTAGCGACGTATTTCGGGCTGATCGTGTCGGCCGCCAGTTTCCTGCTGGCCATCTGGTACGTGGTCCAGCGCGCCATCGGCAACGAAGATCTGGTTCGCGGATGGGCATCTACCATCGTGGTAATCCTGTTCCTGGGCGGCGTGCAGCTCCTCACCATCGGAATCATCGGAGAGTATCTGAGCCGGATCTATGACGAGGTAAAGCAGCGGCCGCTCTTCGTCGTGCGCGAGCGGGTGGGCTTCGGTCCCCAGCCAGCACGGTCGGAACTCGACGCTGCAACCCGGTTCACGGCGGCGGAATGACGAGCGCCACCGCGCCCAACGAGGCGGCATCGTCAGCACGCTCTGGCGTGCGTCTGGCTGACCGGGTCGCCCCGTCGATCCCCGCCACTTTCTTCATCGTCCTGGCAACAATGGCGCCGTTCGCTGCCCAGCGGCGCATTCTGAATGGCGACGGCGATCTGGCGCGGCATCTCCGGCATGGGCTGTACATGCTTCAGCACCACACGCTGATCTGGTACGATCCGTTTTCTTTTTCCAGGCCCGGCCAGCCGTTCGTCCCGTTTGAGTACGGCAGCCAACTGATTTACACCGCTGTCTACCAGATTTCGGGCCTGGCAGGTGTGACGATTTTCGCGGGACTGCTGATCGGGACGGTATACGCCTTGGTCGCCCGATTCCTGCTGCGGCGCGGAGTCGATCCGCTGCTGGTGCTTTTCACCACCGGCGCGGCGGCGATCCTCGGATCACTCCATTGGCTGGCGCGCCCCCATCTGATCTCCTGGCTCGCCATCGTGCTCCTGTTCGGTGTGATAGAGAGGAACCGAAGGCCGAAGCTCTGGATCTACCCGATATTCTTTGCCGTCTGGGCCAATCTTCATGGCGGCTGGCTTTACGGAATCGCCCTGCTCGGCATCTATCTGGTGGGCCACATGGTCGAGTATCGTTTCTTCGGCCGCCGTCCCGAGGAACTGAGCTCAGTTCGGCATTTCGCACTCGCGCTGCCACTGGCGGTGGTCGCCACGCTGGCCACACCGATGGGCCTGGAACTATGGCGCCACCTGTTCGTTCACCTGGGCGACAGCTATGTTCTGAATCACACCGCAGAATTCGCCTCGCCCGATTTCCATACCGTTTTCGACAAGTTGCTGCTTCTGCTGCTGATCGGCCCGCTCGCTCTGCTGATCCTGAGCCGGCGGCGAATGCACGCGGCTCGCTTCCTCCTGGTGCTCGCCGGCGTATGGTGGTCGTTGACGGCTCAGCGCAATCTGGCGCTGTTCGGCCTTACCGGGCTCACACTCGTCGCACTGCATCTCGACCCTGAGTGGCGGAAGATACCGGGCGAATGGCTCGCCCGCCGCCGCGAAGGATTCGCAGCAGGGGCGGCTCATGCCAACACTGCTGGGTGGATTAGCTGTTGTTGCGCAGCATTGATCCTGCTTGCCGCCGGCCGAGGGAACCTCTTTGGGGAGCAGTTGATCGGCGACAGCTTCGATGCGAAGATCTTCCCGGTGGATGCGGTCCGCCAGGCACGGGCGGTGGGGCTGCACGATCGCACCCTCGCCGATTTCATCTGGGGCGGCTACATCCTGTACGCGTGGCCCGAGCAGAAAGTATTCATTGACGGCGGCACCGACTTCTACGGCACCACCGTGATGCGGGCCTACAACGAAATCTCTTCGCTGCAGCCCGGCTGGCGGGACCTGCTCGGTGAATACGGTATCAATGCGGTACTGACGGATTCACACGGACGACTGGCGCACGAACTGGTGAGAACTCCAGGATGGTCAATCTGGTATTGTGACTCGGTTGCCGTCCTGCTTCGCAAGCATCACCGGCAACTGACTGGTACGTCGGCCGCCCGCGAGCAGAAGCTCACGAATTGCGCCGGGCCCAAGCCAGCGCTGGACTGAGCCGCTATGGATGACGAGGTCTTCCGCAAATTCGGCGAGCTGGAAAGCCGCCACTGGTGGTTCGGCGCACGCCGAGACATCGTGCTGGCGATCGTGTCGCGCTTCACGCCACCCGGCGCACGCCTTCTCGACGTGGGGTGTGGAACGGGATACTTCCTGGAGCGAGCCCGCGAGCGGTACCAGGTTTCCGGTGCCGACCCGTCGCCGATCGCCATCCGGATGTGCGCCGAGCGCGGGCTCACCGAAATCAGTGCGTCCGACGCCGCAGATCTTTCGCAGGTCGCCGGCAAGCCCTTCGACGTCGTTACGCTCCTCGATGTAATCGAGCATCTGGACGACGATGTCGCAGCTCTCAAGGCAGCGGCCTCCGCCCTGCCACCGGGTGGCAGGGTCGTGGTCACAGTGCCTGCATTCCAGTTTCTCTGGACCAGACACGATGACATCAATCACCACCGCCGCCGCTACACCAGGGCGCGGCTCAAAAGTGCGCTAGAGGCCGCCGGATTCGAGGTGGAGCAGCTCAGCTATTTCAACAGCTATCTCTTTCCGCTCGCGTTGACGGAACGCCTGGGGAAACGAGTTCTCGGGTTGGATCGTGGTGCCGACCTGGCTCTGCCGCCGGCACCGATAAATGCGCTGATGGCTCGAGTCTTCAGAGCCGAGCGATCGCGGCTGGCCAGCGGGAAGGGGTTTCCGTTGGGACTATCGGTGCTGGGTGTGGGTCGAGTTTCTCGGCCGCGTCAACGGCCGGCGACGAGTCCAGAGCGAAGCGTTACGTCCCTGCCGGCGTAGTGCCAGACCTCACGATCGCCGTGCCGCTCTACCGTCACCGGCGCACCGATCGCAGCGACCACCTGAGCACCGGAGAATCCTTCGCGAATCCTCCGGCAGGCGATGAGCGCCAGATCGGACCGGCTCCATCCCTGATAGCGTGTCGCGAGTCCGTCGAGCCGCCCGGGGGAGTCGCATTGGGCCGGTTCTGGGCGAGTGGCGCGCGAGGGGGATTCGTTCGCCGGGCGGGAGGCCGCTGAACTGCCCCCGCTGGACGGGGCCGAGCTGCTCTCCGAGCCGTCGCCGCTGACCAGATTACCGGCCTCATCCACAGCCGGCTGGGAGCCGAATTCGTAGGTCTGGTCCGAGGCGACGTGGATGTGGAGATAGCGAGCGACCGGATTCCATGGCAGGACCCCGGTTACGAAACCGGCGCCAGCCACCATCAAAGCGATGAACAGGATTTGGAGCAAGGTGGAAGCACCGGTGCTGTGCCCGCACCAAGGGCACCGCGCCGCATGGGAGCTGACCTGTCCTCCACAACGTGGGCAGTGGCTCAAGCCCATAGGTCGACCCCGAAACTGATCGATCGCGGAATGTGGCGCTCCATCGTCAACCGCCAGCCACGGCTCGGCCGGAGTGGATCGTTGGAAGATACTGCAATTCCTGAAAAGGGCATAACCGACCGCTCCCGCCACCTGATCCTGGCCTGCCTGATCGGCCTGGCGGCGGGATGCTACGCCGCGCTGGCGATCGGGCTGCAGCGACACGGCTACGTGTCGGATTTTCAGTTCTTCTGGGACTCCGCCCGGATACTGTTGTCGGGCGGCAATCCGTACCACGGCTTCCCCACCACGGTGCCCGATCCGCTCTACTACCCGCTCCCCACCGTTCTCGCTGCCGTGCCGCTGGCATATCTGCCGGTCTGGGCGGCCGGGGGAGTCGCGGTGGGGGTTTCCGCGGCGGTGCTGGCGGCGGTGACGCCGCGCTGGCGGTGGGGGCTCTTTGCCAGCAGCTCGTTCCTGATGGCTGCGAGTCTGGGGCAGTGGTCGCCGTTGATCGTGGTGGGCGCGCTGGTGCCGGCCGCCGGGTACCTGGCGGCGCTCAAGCCCAATCTGGGGTTGGCCGGGTTTGCCTATCGGCCCACCTGGCTCGGAGTCGGGCTGGGTTTGCTGGCCGGACTCATCTCGCTTGCCTTCCTGCCGAGCTGGCCGTGGGACTGGCTGGCCAATCTGAAAACGCTGGAGGGCCACCCGCCGCCGTTGTTCACGCTGGGTGGCTGCTGGATCGGGCTGGCGGTGCTGCGGTGGCGGCAGCCGGAGGCGCGGCTGCTGTTGGCGATGGCGGCGGTGCCGCAACTGCTGTTCTTTGCGGATCAGCTGCCGTTGTGGCTGGTGGCGCGGACGCGGCGGGAAACGATTCTTCTCTCGCTCTGCAGTCTCGCTGGGTATGCCGGCTTCGTCCTTTTCCTGAATTCTTCTATGCCATACGTACCGCAAGCGGCTCCGTGGGTGCTCGGATTGGTGTACGGCCCCGCGCTGGCGGTGGTACTGGCGCGGCGACATGCAGCGAGGGCATCCGCCGAAGATTTGAGATTGGCGAACACCTCCGTCTATGCGTGGTAAGCGGCTGCCGCAATCCACCGAGCGTCGGATCCCACCACTGGCATGGGGCCTGCTTGCGGCGGGCTCAGCCATACGCATTGAGCAATTCCTGCTTGATCGATCGCTGTGGGTCGATGAAGCGGCGCTGGCTCTGAATATCGCCTCGCGGACGCTTCGTCAGCTTACGCACCCGCTCGCCCTCGGTCAGGCGGCACCGATCGGATATCTCTGGGTCGAGCGATTGTTTGTCGATCTGTTCGGCGTGTCGGAGCAGAGCCTCCGCGCCGTCGCCCTCGTCACCGGGATTGTTTTGCTGCCGGTCATGTGGCGGGTAGCCCGCGAACTCCTCGACCAGTCCCAGGCTCTCCTGGCACTGCTGCTGATCGCATTCTGCCCTGCGCTGATTTACTACTCGAATGAAGTAAAGCCCTACGGGCCGGACGCGCTGATTGCCGCAATCGTCCTTGGGTTCGCGCTCGCGCTAGTACGTAGGCCAAGCCGCGCTGCGGCGGTTCGGCTTGGCATCGCTGGTTTGCTCGCGGTTTGGTTCAGCATGCCGGTCGTATTCATGCTGGCCGGAGTGGGAGCAGCACTGGTTGGGTGGGCGGCTCTGCAACGCCGAGAACTGCGGACTCTGATGGCGGCGATATGCCTGGTCTGGGGCACCGCCTTCGTCGTGGCATACATTTTCATTTACCGCGCCAACACGCAGACCCCGTACATGCAGGCATTCTGGTCGGGCGCTTATCTCAAACCGGGGAGCGGACCCGAATCCGGGTGGCCCGCGTTGTTGATCGCACAGGGCACGCTTGAGATGTGGTTCAGTGCATCCTCGCTTGCATGGACGACGGCTGGTGCTTTCGGCGGACTGATTACCGCCATCGCCCTCTCCGCGATTGCGATCGCTGGGTTCGATCACATCCGACAAACGTCGGGGTTGACGACCGCGTTCCTCTTGGTCGTGCCGATTGCTGCGGCGTTCGGAGCGTCGTTTGTCGGACTCTACCCCATGGCCACACGACTGTGGCTGTTTCTGACTCCCAATGTTGTGTTGCTGGTGGCTGCTGGCGTGCATCGAGCCGCGCGAATTCTTTCGAGCAGCCGCGCGGCCTCGGTCGCCATGCTGGTGATCATCGCGTTCACCGCGCTCGGAATCCCATCGACTGGCCAATGGGCGCCAGCCACGAATCGCTGGCCAGAGTCTCGCTCTGTGGCGCGGGAGGTACTCGCGAAGCGGCGGCCCGATGAAGCCATATATGTGTTCGCGCGCGCTGCGCCGGAGTGGGCCTTCTATAGCACGCACTGGGCATCGCCCAACAGGGTCAGAGTGTCTCGAATCCTTGCCTTCATCTCACCCGGTGGGCCTTCATTCGACAACGCGCCGCGGAGAAACCGACCGGTCGTTTCGGAAGGCGACACCGTATCAACTTTGCCGAGTGGAGACGAAATCCTCGGACTTTCCGAGGGCAAGCAGGTCAAGTACGGACTCGGGTTCGATCAGTTAAGGCCTGATAGTGGTTGGGCAACCAACGAAGTGCGCAGGATCAAGTCGAGTGGCGCTTCGGCGAGCTGGATCTATGTCACCCACCCGATCGGGGGCGCCGACCACATCCTTGTTGCGGCGCTTATCGCGGCCGGCGCCCGATTCGACTCTTGTATCCAAGGTCGAGATACCTGGGCGGCGCGAGTCACTTTCCCGGCGCGATTGCCCCGCCAACAGATGCTCGTGACGGATGGATCCCATAGCTTGGCGGTGCCCGACTCTTCGAGAGCCTCGCAGAGTTGCCCAGGTGGCCGAGGCCCCAATGCAGCGTAACGGTTCGTTCCCCATAACAGCCACGAGCGAATCGTCGTCACTCGATGCGATGACCACGATCAACGTCGCTCACCCAGATGGGCATCCCCGCCCGCGCGTGTGCCTGCTTCTATGGGTCGCGTGCTGGGTGCTGTTTGCCGGGCTGATTGTGCGTGGCGTCCTGCTCCGGTCGGTA
>DASSTY010000280.1:0-14350 GCA_035707585.1 Gemmatimonadales bacterium | reverse complement strand
CAGTAGCCGTCATCATCGGCGGGCTCGGCCGAGCGGCCCGACCGAAGCGCTCCGTGATGCGCCGGGATATTGCTGTAGGCGTTGCCGCGCTTGATCCCGATCGCGATCTGAATCTCGTGACGCAGCTTTTCGGCGCCGGGGCGATCGGCCTTGTTGATCACGTAAATGTCGGCCGCCTCCATGATGCCGGACTTGAGCGTCTGAATCGCGTCGCCCGATTCGGGGACCAGCACCAGGACGGTGGTATCGGCCATAGTAGCGACGTCCAGCTCGCTCTGGCCCACACCGACGGTTTCAATGAGAATTCGATCGAACTGCGCCGCGTCGAGGATGTCGCAGACTTCGCGCGTGGTGGTGGCGAGGCCGCCGAGGGAGCCGCGGGTGGCCATCGAGCGGATGAAAACGTTGCGGTCGAGGGCCACCGATTCCATCCGGATCCGGTCGCCCAGCAGCGCCCCGCCGGTAAATGGGCTGGTGGGGTCGACCGCGACGACGCCGACCCGGAGGTCGCGGGAGCGGAAGCCCGTCACCAGCCGTTCGGTGAGGGTCGACTTGCCGGCGCCCGGGGGGCCGGTGATTCCGAGCCGGCGGGCGTGCCCCAGGTGCCGATGGATGCCCGCCAGCAGCAGCTCGTAGCCGGGCCGGGCATTCTCCACCACCGACATGGCGCGCGCGAGTGCGGGGATCCGGCCGGCGAGCACATCGGCGAGGATCTGGTCGGATGACATAATTGAAAAGTCGCCCCGCGTGGAGAGAGAGGCAAGGCGAGCGAATCAGGCCTGCACCAGCTCCCGGGCCCGGGTCAGCGCTTCGGCGAAATTCCCGGCCAGCGCCTCGGGGCCCAGCTCGTCCAGGAAGCCGGAGCGCTCCAGCACGATCATTGGCTGGGCGTGGATCCCCGAGAGGATCACCTGAGCCCCTTCCCGGCGGCTCCGGCGCACCACATCGCGGAGCGCGTTCAGTGCGGTCGAGTCCATCGCCGGGACTCGCCGCAGCCGGATGATCAGGACCCTGGGCTTCCGGGCCACCCGCGCCACCGTCGACTTGAACGACTCCGCCGCGCCGAAAAAGAAGGGCCCGTTGATCTCGTAGATTTCGACCCCGGCGGGCACATCTTCCTGGCGGACCGTCTCGGCCTCGGCGGCCGCTTCTTCCGACTCCGAGAGTTCGCGAAATTCCCGCGAAATCACGCTCACGTTGGTGACCTCGGACATCCGGCGCATGAAGAGGAACACCGCCAGCACGATGCCGACCTCGACCGCCACTGTAAGGTCCACCAGCAGCGTCAGCGTGAAGGTCACCAGCAGCACCACGACGTCGCTTCGCGGCGCCTTCAGTTCGGCCCGGAAGCCCCGCCATTCGCTCATGTGATAAGCCACAACGACCAGAATTGCCGCCAGGGTTGCCAGCGGAATCAGCCCGGCCCACTTGCCGAAGAAGAGCGTCACCAGGAGCAGCGTCACGGCGTGCACCATCCCCGCGACCGGCGTGCGACCGCCATTCTTGACGTTGGTGGCGGTCCGGGCGATGGCGCCGGTAGCCGGAATCCCGCCGAAGATCGGCGACGCGATGTTGGCCACGCCCTGAGCTATCAGCTCCATGTTGGACCGGTGGCGGCCGCCGATCATCCCGTCGGAAACCACCGCCGAGAGGAGCGATTCGATCGCCGCTAGCATGGCAATCGTGAACGCCGGCTGCACCAGTGCCGTGGCTGTGGACCAGCTCACATGGGGAACCACCGGCCGGGGAAGGCCGCCGCTGATCTCGCCGAACCGGCTGCCGATCGTCTCGACCGGCAGGTGCAGCAGCGTGGCCATCAGGGTGGTCGCGATCAGCGCCACGAACGGACCGGGAATCCTGCGGTTGATCCGGGGCCACACCACGATGATCGCCAAGGCAACGCCGCTGACCAGAACCGCCGACGGGTTGATCGTGTGAATGTGCCGGGCGAAGGCGCCCCACTTCTCCACGAAATCGGCCGGGACCGGGCCCATCTGGAGGCCCAGGAAATCCTTGATTTCGCCGGTGAAGATGATGACCGCGATGCCGGCGGTGAACCCGGTGATGACCGGGTACGGAATGAACTTGATGGCCCCACCCAGGCGGGCCAGTCCCAGCCCGATCAGGATGAATCCGGCCATCAGCGTCGCGATCATCAGCCCGTCGGCACCGTACTGCTGGAGAATCCCGTAGACGATTACGACGAAAGCGCCGGTGGGCCCGCCGATCTGGACCCGGCTTCCGCCCAGTGCCGAGATGATGAACCCGGCCACGATGGCGGTGTAAAGACCTCGCTGCGGACTGACCCCGCTGGCGATGCCGAACGCAATGGCGAGTGGGATGGCGACGACGCCGACGATGATGCCGGCGGTGAGATCGGACAGGAACTGTTCGCGGTCGTACGACCGCAGGGTCGTGACCAGCTTGGGAACCAGCACGTATTCCTCGAACCGCTATGGCCCGGGGTGATTCAGGGGGTGCTAAAGGTGGGCGGGAATGTAATCGTCTGCTACCGCCCCGGCCAGCGGCGACGGAAACGGAGCGGATTCTGGAAGAGGTGGGTCGGCAGGAGGAAGATGACCAGGAACATCCCGAATCCCACCACGAGCCCGATCAGGAGCACTTCGAGGCGATGGGTCGCCACGAAGAGCAGCGTCGCGATAACCGTGATGGTGAACGCGAACAGTCCCAGCAGTACCCGGCGCACCTGCTGCGCCAGGAACCGCTGGAGCTCGAGGGCATTCTGGGGATGCCACCGAAGCCGGAGCTCTTCCCGCTCCACCCGCCGGAAGAGATCGCGCAGCATCCGAACGGCGGAGGCGGCTTCCTGCCCCCAGTCCATCAGCCGCGCGGCCGGATCCTCGGTCAGGGTGCCGCGCAGGAGGCGGGTGCTGAACCGACTGACGATCGGGCGCGCCGTCGCGAGCCCATTGAAGTTGGGATTGTACCGGAGACCGATCCCTTCGACCAGCACCGCCGCACGTCCGAAGTAGACCAGATCGGACGGCAGCATCAGCGGCCAGTCGTAAAAGGTCTGAAGCACCTGCTCCACAATGCGCTGGATCTGGCGCGGGCTCATCTCATCGCGAAACGACACCGCCATCAGGGCGCGCGCGGCATCTCGCACGGTACCGCGGTCCACGTCGGGATCGAGAATGCCCAGCTCATAGAAACCGTTGATCACGCCGTCGACATCCTGCGCGGCGGCAGCCAGCACCGTCCGCACCAGCCGCCGCCGGGTCTCCTGCTCCACCCGGAGCACCATGCCGAAGTCGAGCAGCACCAGCCGGCCCTGCCGATCCACCAGCAGGTTGCCGAAGTGGGGGTCGGCGTGAAAGACGCCGTCCTCCAGCATCATCTTGATGTACATCTCGATCAGCGTGGTGAGCAGCGTATCGATGTCGAGCTCGCCGGAAGCGATCCTGTCCTGCAGGCGGTCGATCCGGGTGCCTTCGATGTATTCCAGCACCAGCACTCGCTGATGGGTGAGCGGTGCTACCACCGCCGGCACCACGACCCGCTCATCGGCCGCGAAGTTGCGCCGGAGACTTTCGGCGTTGCGGGCCTCCTCCCGGAAATCCAGCTCGTCGCCGATATGCTTGGCGAATTCGCTGACGATGGCGGTGATGGCGCGAATGTGATGATTGGGAAACAGCAGGTTGAGCAGAAAGAGAATCCGGAACGAAATGTCCAGATCTCGGCGCACCAGCTCCTCGACCCCGGGCCGAAGGATCTTGACCACAACGTCCTGCTCGCCGTAGCGCGCCCGATGCACCTGCCCCAGCGAGGCGGCGGCCAGCGGCTCCGGATCGAACTCGGCGAATACTTCACCGACATCGTGGCCGAGCTCGCTCCGGACCACTCGCTCCGCGACTCCCGGCGCCAGCGGCGGCACCCGATCGTGCAGAGTGCTCACGGCGGTGAGATACGGCTCCGGCAGAATGTCGGCCCGGGCGGCAAAGACCTGCGCCAGCTTGATGAACGTCGGCCCCAGCGCCGCCAGCGTGGCCGTGAGCCGCTCGGCCCGGCGGCGGTGAGTTTCCTCTGACCGGCGAGCTGGCCGGCCAAAAAGAATGAATCGGCGGCGGTCGCGCAGAAAGGCGACGATGAACGGGAAAAGCCGGGCCGCAATGGTGAGCGCGCGCATTCGACTCAGAGCAGCAGCGCGCCGGCCAGCCCCAGCAGGAGGGCGAAGCCGCACACATCGGTGAATGTGGTAACGATGATCGACGAGGCGATGGCGGGGTCGACTCCTACCCGCTCGAGCGCCAGCGGGATGAACGCCCCGGCAAACCCCGCCACGATGAGATTGCCGGTCATTGCCAGAAACACCACCAGGCCGAGTCTGGGCGGCAGCCCAACGACCAGGGCGCCAAGCGCGACGATGACGCCGATCACGACACCGTTGATGGCGCCGACCAGTATCTCCTTGCCGATGACGCCCAGCACCTGCCGCGGCGAGATCAGCCGCAGCGCCAACCGCCGGACGGTAACTGCCAGCGCCTGGGTGCCCGCATTACCACCCATCCCGGCGATGATCGGCATCACGACCGCAAGCACCGGAATCGCCGCGATCAGCCCGAGGAATCGGTTCACCACCCACGCCGCGGCGAAGGCAGTAAACAGGTTGATCACCAGCCACGGCAGGCGGCTCCGAACGGCCTCGCCGGAGCCGGCGGCGATCTGCTCGTCGGGCGACGTTCCGCCGAACTGCAGCAGATCCTCGGTCGCTTCGGCTTCGACCACGTCGGTCACGTCGTCGAAGGTGACCCGGCCAAGCAGCACGCCCGCGGAATCGACCACGGGAACGCTGGGCAGATTGTAGCGGCTCATGACCCGCGCCACCTGCTCCTGGTCCATCTCCGGCGGCACATGCAATTCGGCATCGGCCATGAAGTCGCGGACCGGTCGGTCGGGCCGGCTGGTCACCAGATCCTTGAGCGGCAGCACGCCCTGGAACCGCCGCTGGCCATCGATCACGAAGATCTGATAGAAATCTTCCACCAGTTCGGACTGGCGCCGGATCTCTTCCAAGGCCTCCCGGACGGTCGCGGTGTCGACCACGGTGACGACGGCGGCGGTCATTCGTCCGCCGGCGGTTTCCTCATCGTACCGGAGGAGCCGGTCTACCTCGGCCCGGTCCTCAACCTGCGCCAGAATTCGCTCCTGCTCAGCGGGCTCGAGTTCACCCAGCAGGTCGGCGGCATCGTCGTCGTTGAGTTTTTCAACGATCTCTGCAGCGGTGGATGGCGGCAGTGCAGCGAGTGTCTCCTCCGGGTGCGACTCGTCGGCCATCTCGACCAGCGCCTGCCCCGAAAGTTCAGTGGGCAGGAGCTGCACTACCGTGAGCCGCTGGTCGTCATCCAGTGACGCGAGGACGTCGGCGAGATCGGCCGGCTCGAGCTCGGCGGCCCGCGCCATGAATTCGTCGAGGTGCCCCGTCCGGACCAGTTCGGCCAGTGCAGCGGCGTCGGGAGGACCCGCCGTCATCCGCCGCCGCCGGTAAGTGGCTGGATCGGAACCGGCCCCGGCCGGATCAGTAGCCGCTCGATCCGCATCGGAGTCGCCTGGATGACATCGAACTCGAGCCCGGCCAGGGTGAGCCGAGCTCCCGACGGAGGAATTCGCCCGGCGAGCTCTGCCAGCAGACCGCCAATGGTGGTGGCGCTCGCCTCGGGGAGGCGCACTCCGAATCGTTCCTCGACGGCGGACGCCGGAGTGCTGCCGTCGAGCTCCAGCACGGCGGCATCGGTCACCGCCGGCGGCCGGGCGCCTTCATCGTGCTCGTCGTAGATCTCCCCGACGAGTTCTTCCAGCAGGTCTTCCAGCGTGACGACGCCAAGGGTTCCGCCGAATTCATCGAGCACGACGGCGAGGTGCCGGCGTTCGCGCTGCATGTCCAGCAGGAGATCGCCGCAACTGCGGCTGGCCGGCGCTGCAGCAACCGGACGGATCGGCAGCGGGTCGCCGGGACGCAAACGGAAGAGGTCGAACGCGTGGAGCATCCCGATGATTTCATCGAGCGTGCCGCGATACACCGGGATCCGGCTGTAGCCGCTCTGCCCGAAGACGGCGATGATGTCTTCCAGCGCGGCGTCTTCCGGAATCGCCACGATGTCGGTACGGGGCGTCATGACTTCGCGGACCGGTCGCTGGGTGAACGACATGACGCCGCCCACCATCACCAGTTCGTCGTCGCCGGCCAGCCCCGCTGCTGCGCCCTCTCGCCAGATCGACCGCAAGTCGTGCGGGCGGCTGGGCGAACGCGACGGCAGGACCAATCCGAGCAGTGCCGACCAGGGGTGCAGGACCGGCACCAGCCAGCTCGCTACGGTGTCGGCGCGCGGCTGGGTCAGCGATCGCGGCAGCACATAGCCCATCACCATGATGAGCGGGCCGGCGATCAGCACCAGAAGTACCGCTGAGCTCCAGGCGCTCCAGTGCACCAGCACCGCCGGCAGGCTGGCACCGAGCAGCAGCACGCCGAGTGAGGTGGTAGCACTCGCCGCGGTAAGAAGCACCTCCACCTGCCCCAGCCAGGCCAGCGAGGCGGCGGAACCGCGAAGCCGCCGGGAGATGGCGCGGGTCAGCTCGGCGCGGCTCACGGTAACCAGTGCAGCGCCGGACGCCGCCCCAAAGACGGTAAGGAGAAAGCCGCCGATCACCGCCGCCCAGATCACTCGGCCTCCTCTTCGCTCTCGACCGGTGAGGACGACACCGGCTCGGGCACCGCGCGTACCGCCACTCGCCTGATCCGCCGCCGGGTGATCTGCTCAACGGTAAAATCGAAACCGTCGATCCGGATCCGCTCGCCGGCGCGCGGCACCCGCCCGAACTCGGCCAGCACCAGGCCGCCGACGGTCGAGACATCTTCCCGCTCAAAGTGATGGTCCAACGCCTCGCCGAGTTCGGCCAGCGCCAGCCCGCCTTCGACCCGGAAGCCGCCACCCGGAAGTGGCGCGATCGGAATCAGTTCTTCGGTATCGTGCTCATCCTGGATTTCACCCACGATCTGCTCGAGGATGTCTTCCAGCGTCACCAGCCCGGCGGTGCCGCCGAATTCATCCACCACGACCGCGAGGTGGCTGGGACCCCGCTGAAAATCACGAAGCTGGCGATCGAGCGTCTTGGCTTCGGGAACGAACGCGGCCGGCCGGATCAACTGGTGCCAGTTGGCTTCGGGCTCGTCGAGCCGGGCCAGCATGTCTTTGGCGTAGAGGATCCCGGCGACCGCATCGGGGTGACCGTCATACACCAGCAGGCGGGCATGTTCGGCGCTGCGCAGGGTGGCGATCACTTCTTCGCGATCGGCACTGGTGTCCACGGCAACGACGTCGATGCGGGGCGTCATGACTTCGGCGACGGTAGTATCGGCCAGCGAGAAGACGCCGAGCAGCATGTCGCGCTGGGCGTTGCCGATGGCGCGGCGCACCGGCGGCCCAGCGCGTTCCGCCCGGGCCTCGGCCCAGGCCACCAGCCGGAGGAGCGGAGTGAACGGCAGCAGGGTGCGCACTGCGCCGCGCCGCGCCGGTGCGGCGAGATCGGGCGCGACGGCGGCGAGCAGCCGGGGAAGGAGATCGCCCACCACCCAGACCAGCACCACCGCGGCGAGCAGCCGAAGTAGTGCGCCGAGCGTTCCCCACTGCCACCATCTCACCGCGCCGCCCGCCGCCATTCCCGCCAGGACCAGCAGGGCCAGATGCGCAAGATGAAGACTGCGGGCCAGCGACAGCGGCGCCTGGTCGACCGGAAGATCGCCTTCGAGCACCCGGGGAAGCTCGGAATCGGCCTCTGCGGCGAACGCCAGCCACGCCGCCCACAGTGTCAGGCCGCTCGCCAGCGCCAGCGCCGCAATTTCCTGAAGCGTGCTCACGACAGCGCCTCCAGATACCGCTCCTGCCGGCGCCACATGGGGGACCTGGTTCGTGATTCGTCTTCCGGATGATCGTGTCCCAGAACGTGCAGCGTGCCGTGGATCAGCAGGCGGATCACTTCCTGGCGGAGGGGAATGCGGCGAGCCGCCGCCTCGCGAGCGGCCACCCAGGGGCAGATGTAGACGTCGCCGACCACGCCGCCGACCGGGTCGGTGAGGGTAAAGGCAATCACGTCAGTGGGCCGCCGCCTGCCCTTGTACCGCTCATTGAGGCGAGTCATGGCATCCCGGCCAAGAAAGGTGACCGAGATGCGAGCAGCGCGGCGCTCTCCCGCGAGCACCCCCTGCACCACCCGGCGTACCGTGGCATCGGCGAGCGGACGGCGGCGGCCTCCCACCGTGACCTCACTCAGCGGGAGCCGATTCCGGCTGCGCCGTGATTCCGCCGCTGGCACGGGGATACTCGATCCGGTTGTGGTGGATACCTGACATTACCCGGCTGAATTCGTTCTTGACGCGATCCAGATCGCGAAGTGTGAGCGGAGCGTCGTCCAGCTGGCCGGCGGCGAGCTTCTGATTGACCAGCTGCTCGATGGCGGCGCGGAGCGCTTCCGGCGTCGGATCGTCCAGCACCCGCACCGCCGCCTCGGTCGAGTCGGCCAGCATCGCGATCGCCGTCTCCGCCGACTGAGGCCGCGGGCCGGGGTAACGGAACTCTTCCAGGTCGACGGTGTGATCGGGTGCCCGTCCCCGCGCCCGATGCAGGAAGAACTTGATATCAGTGGTGCCGTGATGCTCCGGGATGAACGCACGAACGGCCGGCGGCAAATGGGCCTCCTCTGCCAGCTCGATGCCGTCGCGCACATGATTGCGAATGATCTGCGCCGACTGCTGGGGTTTGAGCTTGTCGTGCGGGTTGTGGCCCCGGGTCTGGTTCTCGACGAAGTACTCCGGCCGCTTGAGCTTCCCGATATCGTGGTAGTAGCACCCTACCCGGGCGAGGAGGCCGTTGGCGCCGATCGCATTGCACGCCGCTTCGCACAGATTGGCCATCGAGATGCTGTGCGCCCAGGTCCCTGGCGCTTCCAGCGCCAGCCGCCGCAGCAGCGGCCGCCGGAAATCGGAGAGTTCGAGCAGCGTCAGATTGGTAGTGATCCGGGTGAGCGACTCTGCCAGCGGCAGAATCAGCATCGCCAGCGCCGCACTGCCGAGCGTGGTTACCGCTCCCGCCAGTGTGCTTGCGGTTACTTCGGAAAGGTTCCAACCCAGCATCAGTCCGAGCGTCACCGCGGCGACCGCGTAGGCCAGCAGCACCACCAGGATCGTGGCATAGAGCGACTGCCGCCGCCGCACTGCCCGCATTCCCACCGCCGCCGCGACACCTCCCACCAGGCCGAAGAAGAGCGCGTAGTTCTCGTGCAGCGCCCACTGCCCGCCCAGCAGCACCACCAGCGCAAACACCACCAGCACCGCCTGCCGCCCGTTGTACACCATGGTCATGAGCATGGCGGCGAGCGGAATCGGCACCAGCTCCGGCCGGTCGGGGAACAGCCGCGTAATCGCGGCAGTCAGGAGTACGATTCCGGAAAAGAGCAGCGCTATGAACAGGACTTCGCGGATTTCGCGGTAGGTCTCCTGGCGATACAGCAGCATGATGAGCCAGAAGGTGCTGAGCACCAGGAAATCGTAGAGGATGGCGCCGAGGGTGGAGCGGGCCAGAACCTGGTCGGTTTCCTGCTGCCGGAGCTGATCGCGCAGCGCCAGCAGTTTATCGTGCGCTTCCTGCGACACCAGTTCGTGGGCGCCCACGATCGGCTCGCCCGCGCGCACCACGTATTTGACGGTATCGATGCTCTGACGAAGCTGTTCCCGGCGACTTTCGGTCAGGGTCTCATCGAGCAGGATGGTGGGCTGGTAGAAATCGGCCACCAGCAAACGGAACACCCGCTGCGCGTCAGGAGTGCGCCAGCGCAGGCTGGCGCGCTCGGCGCGGTCCATCAGATCGGCGAAGGTGAGCACCGAATCGCGCAGCACCACGGTATCGCTGTCGCCCCGGTGCAGGGTGATCCGCCGGCTCGGTTCACCGCGAATGACGCTGGCATCGGCGACGCCGCGCGCCAGGTTGGAGCCGAGAAAATCGGCGAGAACATCGCCCATCTCGCGGCGGCGAGTGGAGTCGGCCAGGAAGGCGGCTTCGCTGTTGCCCAGGCGCACCTGAGCCCGGGCCGCAGCGGCCCGTACGCCGGCCGGCCCGGCGATCCCGCCGGTCATCAGGGCGTCGAAGAAAATCCGCACCGAGCCGAGCGCCGAATCGTAGGCGGCGGAGCTGAAGCGGTAGACCGGCTGCGCGGTCCGCGCCAGCGCTTCGCGCTCGCGGGCGATCTCGTCTTCCTTCTTGGGAACCAGGAACGGGATCGGCGCGCGGATCGTCTCGGGGGCGATTTCGCCCACCGCCAGCACCGGATTGTCCTGCGATCTTGGCGCGGGGAACGCCAGGTAGGTGACGATGGCGACGCCCAGCAGCAGCCCCCACCGCAGCGCGTGGAACTGCACCCGGCTGCCGAGCGACGGCTCTCCTGAGCTCTCGGCAGGAAAGGCCAGGCGGCGGTCACGCATCAGCCGTTCTGGTCCTCCGCATAGGCGCGAATGATCTCGCGCACCAGGCGATGCCGCACGACGTCACTCTCATGCAGATAGCAGAATGCGATCCCTTCGATGCCCGGCAGCACCCGCTCCACCTGGACCAGCCCCGACTCCTCGCGACGCGGCAGATCGATCTGGGTCTTGTCGCCGGTCACCACCGTGTGGCTGTTCACACCGAGCCGGGTGAGGAACATCTTCATTTGAGCGCCGGTGGCGTTCTGGGCTTCGTCGAGAATGATGAACGCATCGGCCAGAGTGCGGCCCCGCATGTATGCCAGCGGCGCAATTTCGATGATCCGGCTCTCCAGCGCCTTCTGCACGCGATCATGCGGCATCATGTCTTCCAGCGCATCGTACAGCGGACGCAGGTAGGGATCCACCTTGGCCTGAAGGTCGCCCGGGAGAAAACCCAGTGATTCGCCGGCCTCGACCGCGGGCCGTGCCAGGATGATCCGCTTTACCTGCTTGCGCGCCAGCGCCTCGACCGCCTTGGCCACTGCCAGGTAGGTCTTCCCGGTGCCGGCCGGTCCGATGCCGACGACGATGTCGTGATCGGCGATGGCGTGGAGATAGTCGCGCTGGCCCTGGGTCTTGGGCACGATGGCGCGCCGGAGGCCGGGCAGCACGATCTTGTCCTCGACCGACGGGGCCATCTGCTCGCCCGGCCCGTCGGATGCCAACCGGATTACGTCATCACCCGTCACCGCTTCGCCCATCCGCACCAGATCGATCATTCCCTGAATCACCGGCACCGCGCGTTCGACCTGCTCAACGGTCCCCGAGATGGTCAGGACATCGCCCCGGAAGGTGGAGCGGACGCCGAGTGTCCGCTGCAGCTCGCTGAGATTGCTGTCGTTGACGCCGGCCAGCAAAAGCGGATCGGCGCCGTCGGTCGAGAATCGGTGCTGTGCGTCGTCAGTCATGCTCGCCATTGGCCTCGTCGCACACCTGGAGATGAAGCGCCCGGAGGTCTTCGTCATGAACCGGCGACGGCGCTCCCTCGAAGAGAGCGCGCGCCGCGGTAGTCTTGGGAAACGCGATGACATCGCGCAGCGAACTGGCACCGGAGAGCAGCATGCTGATCCGATCGAACCCGAGTGCGAATCCGCCGTGTGGCGGCGCACCGGCGGCGAGCCCATCCAGCAGGAATCCGAACCGGCGCCGGATTTCCGGCTCAGCCAGACCGAGCCGCCGGAAGATCGCCGACTGCACCGCCGGGTCGGTGATTCGAATGGAGCCGCTGCCCAGCTCGTTGCCGTTGTATACCGCGTCGTAGTGAAGGGCGCGCACCGAAAAGGGATCGCTATCGAGCCGACCGACATCTTCCGGATGCGGTGCCGTGAACGGATGGTGGGCCGGCACGGCGGCGCCGGTATCGGGGTCGCGTTCGAAGAGCGGAAAGTCCACCACCCAGCAGAAGGCGTGCGCCTGGAGAGGAACCGCGCCCGGCCGGCGGATCAGCGCCGTGCGTACCGCATGCAGCGCCGGCGAGGTGATCGTATCGGCACCGGCAACCGCCACCAGCAGTTCGCCTTCGGTGCCGCCCAGCCGCTCGAGCGCCGACGGGCCGATCGCCTTGACTCCCTGGCCTTCCCAACCGCCGCTCATTCGGCGTGCCCAGATCAAACCGCCGGCGCCGGCCTCGCGCGCGGCCGCGGCGAGCTGATCCAGCTCCTTGCGGCTCAGCACCGCGCCGCCCGGCACGATGATGCCGCGAACGCGGCCGCCCTGCTCCCGCGCCTGCTGCACGAACGGCGCAGCATCGGCACCGATCAGTGCAGTGAGATCCTGAATCCGGTATTCGTAACGAAGGTCGGGTTTGTCTACGCCGTACCACTCCATGGCGTCACGCCAGGCAATCCGCGGAAACGGTACAGCCGCGGCCTCGCCCGCCTCGGCCCAGAGATCGGCCAGTACTCGCTCCACCACCGCCTGGACATCTTCGGCGCTGACGAACGACGCCTCGAGGTCGATCTGAGTGAATTCCGGCTGGCGATCGGCCCGGAGATCTTCGTCGCGGAAACAGCGGGCGATCTGGAAATACCGATCGTACCCCGCCACCATGAGCAGCTGCTTGTAGATCTGGGGCGACTGCGGCAGGGCGTAGAACTCTCCCGGATGCACCCGGCTCGGCACCAGGTAATCGCGGGCGCCCTCCGGCGTGGGCTTGGTGAGGATCGGCGTTTCGATTTCGAGGAAGCCGAGCTCGGTGAGCGTAGCGCGAGAACGCTGCAGCAGCCGGTGGCGCAGCATCAGATTGGCCTGCAGCTCCGGGCGCCGGAGGTCGAGCACCCGGTGGCGCAGACGAAGCTCTTCGGCGGCCGGTTCCTCGCCCTCCTTGAGTGCTACAGGAATCGCCGGTGTAGCCGCGGGGCCGACCACCGAAAAGTCGGTGACCTGGACTTCGACTTCCCACGAACCCATGGTGCGGTCGCGAGCCGGTTCGGGACGGATGGCCACGGTGCCCTGAACCAGTGCCACCGATTCCGGGGTGGCCGCCGCAGCCCGCGCCATTACGTCGGGCGGGGTCCACCGGGGATCGAACGAGAGCTGCACCAGGCCGGCGCGATCGCGGAGATCCATGAACACCAGCCCGCCGAGATCGCGGCGGCGGTGAATCCAGCCGCCGAGCCGGACTGTTTCGCCGGCATTGGCGCGGGTCAGGGCTCCGGCGCGGTGGCTGCGCAGTGCGGTGGAAACCATGGGTGTGACGTACTCGGTGGATGTCAATGGGCCTCGGCGTCCGCCAGGGCGTGATAGAAATCGGCTGGAGTGGCGGCTTCCATGAGCCGCTGCCGCAACGGCTCGCGGCGAACCAGCCGCGCGATCCGGCTCAGCACCTTGACGTGCTGGCCAGCGGCCGCTTCGGGGCCGACGATGAGGAAGAAGAGACGGACCGGCTCGCCGTCCACGGCATCGAACGGAACCGGCTTACTGGTGATCCCGGCGACCATCGAAAGTTCGGGAATTGCCGGGGTTCGGCCGTGCGGAATCGCCACGCCAAACCCGATCCCGGTGCTGAGCACCTGCTCGCGCTCCTCGACCGCTCTGAGCGCTTCGTGGTAATCGCCCCCGCTCCGCTCCACCAGAAACCGCACCAGCTCCTGAAGGACTCCCGTCCGGTCGCTGGCGGTGATGGGGACCCGGACCCGATCCGGGGTAAGCAGCTCGGTCAACAGCACGGAAAGGCCCGGGAAGGCATACCGGTAACGTAACCGTCCAGGAGAGGGGTAACAAGCAATTCTGCGGGTATAAATTACGAAATTTCCGCCAAACCGGTGAGCGGGAACCGCGCCGGTAACGCGCCGGTTATCTTTGCCTCATGCCGCCGACTTCAGCCGCTGCGCCGATCAACCTTCTCGACCTGGAACCACCCCGGGCCGCTGCCCTGGTTTCCGAATGGTGCCGGGCGCGAGAGCTTCCCGGGTACCGGGCGGCCCAGATTGTCAGGCATCTCTGGACAGCGCCGGTGGGCACCTGGCAGGCAGCGACCGAACTCCCTCTCGCGCTCCGCAGCGAGCTCGATGAAGTCTTCCCGTTGCCGCGGCTCGCCGCCGACACCATCCAGGTCTCCGCCGACGGAACCCGCAAGTATCTCTGGCGGCTGGGCGACGGTGAGGCCATCGAATCGGTGCTGATCCCCAGCGGCACCCGGCGGACGCTCTGCATCTCGTCGCAGGCCGGTTGCGCCCTGCGCTGCGCCTTCTGCGCCACCGGCCGGATGGGATTCCGGCGGAATCTGGCGCCGTGGGAGATCGCCGCACAGGTCCGCGAGATCATCCTGGAAGACCCCGCGCAGGCACCCACCAACATCGTGTTCATGGGGATGGGCGA
>DASSTY010000279.1:0-2150 GCA_035707585.1 Gemmatimonadales bacterium | reverse complement strand
TGGATCTGCTCCGCACCGCGTGGGCCTTTCGCCGCCGGGAATGGTGGAAGGCGCCGCCGTTCCTCCCACTGCCAGACCGTACCTACCTGCGGTGGCGGATGTACACCGCCTACGCCAGCGAAGATGCCGTCCCCCCAGCAGACGACGTAATCCGATTCGCGCGGTGGCGGCGCGAAACGATGGGGCTGTGACCGATGCCTGGCGTTCTCGAACCCCGCGAAGATGGCCGGCCGCACGTGGTGATTATCGGCGGCGGCTTTGCCGGGCTGTACGCGGCCCGGAACCTGGGCGATCCGCGCATCCGAGTCACCGTGGTGGACCGCCGCAATCACCACCTCTTCCAGCCGATGCTCTATCAGGTAGCGACGGCGGCCCTCAGCGCCGGCGACATCGCGAGCCCGATCCGTTCGGTGCTGAGCCGCCACAGAAACACCGAAGTCATTCTGGCAGAGGTCGTTGCGGTTCATCCAGATCGGCGGACTCTGGATCTTGGTGATGGTAGTAGTATTGAATACGACTACTTGATATGCGCTCCCGGAGCCCGGCACTCGTACTTCGGGAAGGACCAGTGGGAGTATCTGGCGCCCGGCCTCAAAAATCTGGAAGACGCGCTCGAGGTGCGGCGCCGGGTGCTGCTGGCGTTTGAACGAGCCGAGCGGGAGCGCGATCCGGTGAGGCGGCAGGGGTATCTCACTTTCGTGGTCGTAGGCGGCGGGCCCACCGGGGTCGAGATGGCCGGCGCCCTGGCCGAGCTCCGGCGCTACGCACTCCGGAAGGACTTCCGGCACATCGACAGTCGCGAAGCTGTCGTCATGCTGCTCGAAGGCGGCACTCGGCTGCTTACATCATATCCGCCCAGTCTGAGCGATCGCACCAAGGACGTCCTGCGCCGGCTGGGAGTGGAAGTTCGGCTGGAGACGCTGGTAACCGACATCCAGCCCGGCTATGTGGTTGCTGCCGGCTGGACGATTCCCACGCACACGGTGATCTGGGCCGCCGGCAATGTGGCGAGCCCGCTCCTCAAAACGCTCGGTGCGCCGCTCGATCGCCAGGGTCGGGTGCTGGTGGAACCCGATTGCTCCGTCCCCGGACATCCCGAGATCCTGGTGCTGGGCGACGCCGCCGCGTATCACGCACGGGATGGCCACCGGGGTGGTGGCGTGAGCCCCGAGGGGCTGCTGCCGGGCACGGCGCCGGTGGCGATTCAGATGGGAGAGTACGCCGCCCGAACCATCAAGAACGACTTGCGCGGGCGGCCGCGGACCGGCTTCCAGTTCAAGGAAGGGCGCAGCGGGCCGAGTGGTGACGGAGGATCGGGCGGGTCGGAACCAGCCGGCAACCGGCACCCGTTCCAGTACTGGAACAAGGGCCAGCTCGCCGTCATCGGCCGCGGCCGCGCGGTGGCCGATATCGGGCGGCTGCATTTTTCCGGGTTCGTCGCGTGGCTGATCTGGATCTTCGTCCACATCTTCTTCCTGATCGGCTTCCGCAACCGGGTCATCGTTCTCTTCGAGTGGGCGTATTCGTATTTCACTTTCAAGCGCGGCGCGCGGCTCATTCAGGGTGAGGTTCACGCCCCCGTTCCGACCGAACCGATCCAGACTCCGTGAAACTGACATGATGATGGCGCTATGGTGACCGCTGACGCCGTGCGACAGCGGGCACTCGCACTCGGCTTTATCGCCTGCGGAATCACCGACCCTCGGCCGCTGGAGCATGGCGACTGGCTCGACGAGTGGCTGACGCGCGGGTATGCCGGCACGATGCGCTACCTGCACCGCCAGGCCAGGCGGCGAAAGGATCCGCAGAGCATCGAGCCGCGCGCTCGTTCGGTCATAATCGTGCTCGACAACTACTACCATCCCGACATCAACGCGACAGACAGGCAGCATCGAGTCGCCAAGTACGCCCGGGGCAAGGATTACCATCAGGTCGTCACCGACCGGCTGAATCAGTTCGGCGAGTGGCTCCAGGCCAACGGAGCCGAGGTCGCCCGGGTGTATTCCGATGCCGGGCCGGTGCCGGAGCGGGAGCTGGCCCAGCGCGCCGGGCTCGGCTGGATCGGCAAGAACACCATGCTGATCCGGCCGGGAGTGGGGTCGTTCTTTTTCATCGGCGCGGTCTTTACCGACCTGGCTTTGCCGCTGGAT
>DASSTY010000278.1:0-2338 GCA_035707585.1 Gemmatimonadales bacterium | reverse complement strand
GACGCGGCCGGGTGGCCGGCGGCAGCCAGCTGCGCCGCCGCGGCGTCGAGCGCATCGCGACTCTCGCCGCGGGCGTGGCGGGACGCCTGATGCACCAGTTCGGCGCCTTCCAGCAATTCGGAATCGACCGACTGCCCGGCGGCGAATTTCTTCTCCAGCTCGGTGCGCCAGGTGGCGAACGCGTCGACCCATGCTTCGATGGTGAACCGCCAAGGGCCGATCCGATCGAGCGGAACCGCACCGTACCAGCGGTCGTCGTCGTAGACGAACCGCAGCGGGGCGGCGTGCCACCCGGTATCGCCGGGGCCGCGGTAGAGCACCTGGGCGCTCAGCAGGTCATGCCCGTCCTTGAAGATGTCCGCCCCGACCTCGAGCTGCTCGCCGATCACCCGCTTGACCGGATAGCGGCCGCCATCCACCACGGGAGTGACGCATTCGATGACGATCGCCGGAAAGGCCGCTTTCTGGGTAACTATCTCGCCGCGCCAGGTCATGTTGGGGAACGTAGCCCGATACCGGGAACGCAACAACGCCCGGCGCGGAGGGGTTGCCTCGGGCCCGCCGTCATGCCAACTTCCCTCCCGCTGGAGTGGTGGCCGAGTGGCTGAAGGCACCGGTTTGCTAAACCGGCATAGGGGTTTAAGCCTCTATCGAGGGTTCGAATCCCTCCCGCTCCGTGTTCGCCTGTGAGAGGTGAGAGGACCCCCTCTCACCTTTCTTTTTGCGGAGTCCTTTCCGGCATGAGCTCCACCCCCCGCGTTCGCTTTGCGCCCTCTCCCACCGGCTCCCTCCATGTCGGAGGCGCCCGGACTGCCCTGTTCAACTGGCTCTTTGCCCGGAAAACCGGCGGCACGCTGGTGCTGCGAATCGAAGACACCGATCGCGAGCGGAGCACCGAGGCGCACACCCGGGTGATTCTGGAGGGCCTCACCTGGCTCGGCGTCGACTGGGATGAGGGGCCGTTTTTTCAGGGCGCCTCGGCCGCGCAACACCGGGCCGATGCCGAGCGGCTGCTGGCCGAGGGAAAGGCGTATCGCTGCTTCTGCACGCGCGAGGAGCTGGATGCCGCCCGGGCCGAGGCGGAGCACCGCAGGGAGGCGTTCCGTTACGACGGGCGCTGCAGCCGGCTCGCACCCGACGAAGTTGACCGCCGAGTTGCCGCCGGCCAGCCGTTCACCATCCGGCTCCGGATGCCTGACGCCGAGCTGGCCTGGGACGATGCCGTGCATGGGCCCATCAGCTTTCAGGGGCGCGACCTCGACGACTTCGTGATTCTCCGGAGCGACGGCACCGCCATTTACAATCTCGCGGTCGTGTCGGACGACATCGCCATGCGCATCACCCATGTGATCCGGGGCGACGATCACGTCTCCAACACGCCCAAACAGATCGCCCTCTACCGCGCGCTGGGCCACGACGTTCCCATCTTTGGCCACGTGCCGATGATTCTTGGCACCGACGGGAAGAAGCTCTCCAAGCGGCACGGCGCCACCGCCGTGGGCGATTATCAGAATCAGGGAATCCTGCCGGCCGCCATGCGCAATTTCCTGGCGCTGCTGGGATGGTCACCCGGTGGCGACCGCGAAATCCTGCCGGGCCCCGAGCTGATCGAACTGTTTTCGCTGGAAGGAATCCAGCCCAAGCCGGCGGTGTTCGATCCGGTAAAGCTGGAATGGATGAACGGGCAGTATCTCAGCATGACGCCGGCATCGGAGCTGCTCCCGGAGGTGCGGCGGGAGCTGGACCGGATGGGCGTACCCGATCTGGGGCGCGACCTGCTCGCCATTATCGACGCGGTGAAGCCGCGCTCACGGACGGTACTGGATCTGGCTCGGCAGGTACGAGTTCGGTTGGTGCCGCCGGCGCTCGAGCTGGCCAACGCGCCCAACGGTCCGCTGGGGGCGGCCGACGAGAAGAGCCAGGCGCTGATGAAAAAACTCGGCCCGGCATTTGTCGCCAACCTGCAGACCGCGCTGGATGCCTTGGAGCAGGTGAACGACGAAGAGTGGACCGCCGAACGTCTCCATCAGGTGCTCACCGATCTGGCAAAGCGCCGCAGCCTGAAACTCGGCGACCTGATGCAGCCGATCCGCGTGGCGCTGACCCACGGCACCGTGTCGGAGCCGGTGAACGAACTGCTGGCAGTGATCGGCCGGGGGCCCAGTCTCGAAGCGCTGCGGGTGTCGGTTGGGGGCTAGGGGCTAGGCTGTGTTTGATAAGATCCCCAGCTGGAGCTCCAGCATCCGGAGCTTGACGGCAGCCAGAAAGTGCAGCGCGAGTTTTTCATAGCGTGTGGCGATGCGTCGCGCTTCCTTGAGCCGGCCGACGCAGCGCTCGA
>DASSTY010000277.1:0-3643 GCA_035707585.1 Gemmatimonadales bacterium | reverse complement strand
CATGGGCTACTGGTATCCGCAGCTCGCGGTATACAACGATGTCGACGGGTGGGTCACCGATCCCTACCTGAGCGGCGCCGAGTTCTATATGGATCCCGCCGATTATGACGTGCGGATTACGCTGCCGCACGGCTGGCCGGTGGGTGCTACCGGCACGCTGCAGAATCCCGATTCAGTGTTCACCCGCCAAACCCGCGATCGTCTCGCCGCGGCTCGGCGGAGCCGGACCACCGTCGTGCATCTGATCGGGCCGGGAGGGCAGGGCGCCGCCGACGCGCTGGCGGGCAAGGGCAACGTCACCTGGCATTTCATCGCTCCGCAGGTTCGCGATTTCGCCTGGGGAACCAGCGACCGCTACGCCTGGGACGCGATCGCCGCGTTCGTTGCCGATTCAGCGCGCGGCACCGTCGACACCGTGATGATCAACAGCTTCTTCCGCAACAATCCCAACGCGGCCGCATGGGCCGTGGGTGGCGCCCGGTACACCCGGGATGCGATCGAACAGATGTCGGCCTATCTCTGGCCGTATCCGTATCCGCAGATGACTTCGATGGAAGGGGTGCTTCGGGGCGGTGGGATGGAATATCCCATGATGACGCTGATGCAGCCGTGGGCCGATACCCTGTCGCTGGCCGGCGACCTGATGCACGAAACCGGTCACATGTGGTTCCCGATGCAGGTGGGATCCAACGAAACCCGCCACCCCTGGATGGACGAGGGGCTGACTCAGTATGACGTTGCCCAGGGGATGCGGGTCATTTACGGCGAACCGCGCCAGGGCGGACGGCCCAACGACTCCGAGCAGGGCCAGCGGCAGCTCTATCTTTCCGCCGCGCGCGCCGGACAGGACGCTCCCCTGATGCAGTGGGGCGATCTCTTTCCGTCCGAGCTTTACAACACCTTGTACTACGACAAAACCGCTCAGGTGCTCGCTGCGCTGCGAAGCGTGGTGGGCGAGAAAACATTCCATCGGTCGCTGCGCGAATACGGACACCGCTGGACCTGGCGTCACCCCGAGCCGGAAGACTTCTTCAACACCTTCAATGATGTGGCCGGACGGGATCTCTCCTGGTTCTGGATGAGCTGGTTCTACCGGGCGTGGCCGCTCGATCAGGCGATTGCGTCGGTCAAGTCCGAAGGCGACTCGCTGGCGGTGACGATCGAGGACCGCGGGCTCGCTATCATGCCGGTCCTGCTTGCTATCACCCATGCCGACGGCTCGGTGCAGCGGATGGAGCTGCCCGAGACGGTCTGGCTCACCGGCGCCCGCACCACGCTGGTCCGAATCCCCGGCGCTGGCACCGTGACCAAATTGGAAATTGACCCCGAAGGGCTGTTTCCCGACGTGAACCGGGAAAATCAGCGATGGACGGCGGGGTCGCGATAAACCTGCTCTGATCCGCCGACCGGGCGCTCAACTCTCGAGCCGCCCGGCCGGCGGGCACCCCGGCGTCACCGCCCATCCGGCGCCGGAATGACCGATCGATACAACTCTGCGTCCAGGATACAAGACTTCCTGCCGGCCTCCTCCGAGCTTTAACGGAAAGGAGGTCCGATGAAACACAGGTTGCGCACTCACCGGCCGATCCGGTCGGCGGTGGGCGTAGTAGTCGGTATTGTTCTGGGCCTGACCGGCTGTGGCGGAAACGACGGTGGCTCGTCGGGGGCGGGGCCCGGCCCCAGCGATCTGGTGCTCGCCAAGGCGGCGACCAGCGGAGATAACCAGACCGCGACGGTCGGTACCGCGCTGAAGGATCCGGTCCGTATCGTCGCGACCCGCGGCGGCACGGCCGACCCCGGCAATGACGTCTCGTGGACGGTCGTGTCGGGCGGCGGAACGGTAACACCCGACGCGCCCACCACCGGTGCCGACGGCAGCGCCTCGGCCCACTGGACGCTGGGCAACACCGCGGGGACGCAAACGTTGCGGGCCGCGATTGCGGGCGCCACTCCGGCCTCGGTTCAGTTCAGTGCTACCGCGCAGGCCGGTCCCGCCGCCTCCATCACCATCATTTCAGGGAACGGCCAGCAGGGGACAGTGAGCCAGGCGCTCGGATCGCCACTGGTGGTGGGCGCGACCGATGCTCACGGCAACGCGGTGGCGGGCGTGATGGTGCAGTGGGCCGTTACCGGCGGGGGTGGCTCGGTCAGCCCGGCCTCGGGCGCCACCGGTTCCGACGGCCACGCCAGCGCCCAATGGACACTCGGCTCGGCTGCCGGCCCGAACACACTTACGGCCGCGGCCAACGGAGCCAGTGGCGCGCTGACCGGCTCGCCGCTGCAGTTCACCGCCACCGGTGTGGTGCCGCCTCCGGCGCCGACTCATGCTGACATCCAGGTCCAGAACGACGCGTTCGTGCCGCAGAGCGTCACCATCGCTGCGGGAGGCACCGTCACCTGGACATGGGTCGGGCAGGGACACAACGTCACGCCCGTTCTGAGCCCGACGTTTGCCGGGCCGAGCACTACCGCCAGCGCACCGTTCACGTACGGGCCGATCACCTTCAATGCGCCCGGCACCTATCAGTACATCTGCACCGTGCATGGGGCCCTGATCAACGGCCAGCCCAGCGGCATGCGCGGAACGATCGTCGTCCAATGAGGGGTCGCGCACTTGGCTGGGGAATCGTACTGCTGTGTGTCGGAGCCGGCCGCGCCGCTGCCCAGGGCGACTGCTTTCCTCCTTCCGATTCGCATGAGGCGCAGCTCTTCGGGCATTTCTCGGTGCCGCTGGCATTCACCCAATCGGGGCCGCCGGAAGCGATGCGTCCCGGCTCCTTTTCGATCGGGCTCGAGGCGACGTTCCTTCCGCACGCCAACCGGACGATGTCGACGCCCACCATTTGCCGTCCCGGCAAAGGTCCCGAACACACCAATCTGCTGCCCGGGATGCTCCGGCCCAGACTCGCCGTCGGATTGCCGGCCGGGTTCAGTGCGGAGGTCGCGTGGATCCCGCCGATCCGGATTTCGGGGGTGCGGGCCAACCTGGTCGGCCTGGCACTCAGCAGGATGATGCCCCTCGGGTCCGCTTATACCCTGGGGCTACGCGCGGAAGCGACCCTCGGCGAAATCCGCGCGCCGATCACCTGCGACACTCCCGCACTCAACGATCCCAATAGCGAATGCTTTGACGGGACCAGGTCGGACGACAGCTACCATCCCAACATTCTGGGTCTGGAAGCGACTCTGGGCCGGCGGGTAGCCAACGGCCGGGTCGGATTGTATGCCGGCGTGGGCTACAACCGGTTGATGCCGCGCTTTCGCGTGAACTTCACCAATCAGTTTGGCGACACCGACCGCCGCCGCGTCGAGGTGGATCTTGACCGGCTGGCGCTGTCGGCCGGGGCGGGTTGGAAGCTGAGCCCGGGAATGGAACTGGCCGGAGAGCTCTATGCCATGCCGGCAGACGTCGTTACCGGCCGGGTAGTGATTCGCCGGCTGCTGGGACGGGCCCCATGAAGCGGTATTTGATGTTACTGCTCTGCGCTGTCGGGGGCTCGGCCGCGCTCCACGCCCAGGCGGCCGACCCGGCGGCGCCAGCCGCGATTCCGGCAAGCCGGATCGTCGCCGGGTCGCTCAGCTTCGATGCCAAGGCCAGCGTGGGAGACTTTACCGGGATCACCGATTCGGTGATGGGCGGGAT
>DASSTY010000276.1:0-15168 GCA_035707585.1 Gemmatimonadales bacterium | reverse complement strand
ACGACCCACGACCCGCTTCCCGCCCCTACCCCGTGGCCTCGACCAGCCTCCGATCCTGTTCACGGCGATGGCGGCGGCGGCGGTCGGGCTGCCCGGATCGATCGACCGGCGTGAAGGCCGCGCCCTCGGCACCGACTCGGCGCGCACCTTTCCTCGGGACGATTCCCGATCCATACCGCGCGGCGTAGACCTGGGTCACCTCGGCGCCGTATAGAACGATCTGCGCCGAGTAGTAAATCCAGACTACCAGTATCACCAGCGAGCCGGCGGCGCCGAACGCCGACGCCGTGCTGCTGTGTCCCAGATACAACCCGATCAGATATTTCCCGACCGTGAAGAGCAGCGCGGTGATCCCGGCGCCGATCCAGACGTCGCGCCACGCCAGCTTCACATCGGGAAGGAATTTGTAGATCAGGCCGAACAGCAGCGTGATGATCACCAGCGAGATCACCACGTTCACCACCTGCCACACCACCGCCGAACCGGGCAGCGCTCCATGAAGCTGCGACTGCAGCGCCGAGATCGCCGCGCTCAGCACCAGCGAAACCATCAGGAGAAATCCGATTCCCAGGACCATGCCGAACGAGAGCAGACGGCTCATCACCAGTCCCATGATCCCGCCGCCCTTGCGTTCCACCTCCCAGACGATGTCGAGCGCCTGCTTGAGCTGAAGGAATGCGCCGCCGGCGCCGAGCAGCAGCGCCGCACCACCCAGCACCAATGCGATTATGCCGCTGCCGCTCTGCCGGGTGTTGGCCAGCATCGTCTGAACCGCGCGGGCTCCCTCGGAGCCGATCAGTCCCTGAATCTGCGCCATGATCTGGCCCTGCGCCGCCTGCTCCCCGAACACCAGCCCGGCCACCGCGATCGCGATGACCAGAATCGGTGCGATCGCAAACAGTGTGTAGTACGCCAGCGCGGCGCCCAGCATCGGCGCCTTGTCATCAGACCAGTCGCGCCCGGCGTCGCGCACGATTCCCCAATATTTGCCCAGCCCCATTACTCCCCCTTGCCGATCTCGGTCGTCTGCTCGGGCGCATCGGGGTCGCGCTCCGCATGGCCCATCGGAGTCGGCCGCTCGCCCTGCTCCGCCGTATAGAGCCGGGTGAACTCCGCGCCGAGCAGCACCACCTGAGCCGAGTAGTAGACCCAGAGCAGCAGGACCAGCACCGATCCGGCGGCGCCATAGCTCGACGCCACGCTGCTCTGCCCCAGATAGAGCCCGATCAGAAACTTGCCGACCGTAAAGAGCCCCGCAGTGACGAGTGCCCCAACGGTGACATTGCGCCACTTGAGTTCCACATCGGGGAGAACCTTGTAGATCAGGCCAAAGAGGAACGCGACCACCAGGAAGGAGATGACCAGATTGAGCCCGGTCCAGAGTGCGGTGAGCCCGCCGACGCGCTGGCCCAGGTACCGCGCGGCAGCGGCGAGGGCCGCACTCACCACCAGCGATACCAGAAGCAGAAATCCCACCGCGACCGCGAGCCCGAACGAGATCAGGCGGGTGGTGAGAAAGCCGCGAATGTTGATGCCGGGTTTGGGACGAACGCGCCAGATGGCATTCAGCGCGGTTTGCAGTTCGTTGAAGGCGCCGGTAGCGGTAAGAAAGAACGTCACCACGCCCACGGCGGTGGCGAAGATCCCCGCCTTCTGGTGGTAGGCGCCCTGGAGCAGCGTCTGCACCGCCCTGGCGCCGTCGGTGCCGATCAGCCCGCGAATCTGGCCGACGATTTCACCGCGCACCGCCTCGCGCCCGAACGCCAATCCGCCGATCGCCACCGCAACCAGCAGGACCGGTCCAACCGAGAAGAGCGTGTAATAGGCGAGCGACGCGCCCTGCCTCGGCACGTTGTCGCTCCACCAGGCGCCGAGAGCGGCGCGAAAGGTCCGGACCGCACGCGCGCCCACTCCGCGCATTGCTAGTTGCCGCGCGGCGCCGGCTGTCCGCCCGGCTTCCAGACCGGCAGCGAGTCGCTGTTCGCCAGCAGCTTCACCGCGCCGATCGCCGTCTGGATGATGGACCTCAGATGGTTCAGATCGATCCGGTCGAACTCATCCGATGGCCGGTGATAATCGCCGTGCAGTCCGAAGGTCGAAAGCGTGTGGGCCGGAATCCCGCGTCGCGCGAATGCGATGTTGTCGCTCCGTTGAAAGAAGCGCTGCAGCGGACGCGGATCGGGCACGATGGCGAGCCCCGCTGCGCTGAACATCGGGCCCATGGTGGATCGTTCGTAACCGGTGAGCCATGCGCGGCCGGGGCCCAGCAGCCCATCGGGCCGCCCGATCATTTCGATTTCAAGATTGGCCGCGATGCTGTCGAGCGGAACGATCGGGTGCGCCAGAAACCAGCGGGTCCCAACCAGCCCGCGCTCTTCCCCGGTGGTGAGCAGGAACAGCACGCTGCGCCGGGGCGGATCCCGGGCCAGCGCGCGGGCGATCTCCAGCACGGCCACCACCCCCGAGGCGTCGTCATCGGCGCCGTTGTAGATCGAGTCGCCATTGACCGGCCGCCCGATTCCCAGGTGATCGAAGTGGGCATCCACCAGGATCACCTGCTCCCTGACCGCCGGGTCGCGCCCCGGGAGGAGGGCCGCCACGTTCACCTCGCGCGGGGCGATCCGCTGGAAGTAAGCGCTGTCGCCGGCTGGGGGAACGCCCGCTTCCTGCAATACGGAGGCGATATACCGGGCCGCCCGCGCCGCCCCGGCGGTTCCCAGCCCACGGCCTTCCATCGAATCGGCAGCCAGGACCGACAGCATCCGCCCGGGACCGGTGTCGACAGGCGGGGCGCACCCCGCAGCCAGGAACAGCCCGGCTATGGCGGCGGCGAGCAGGCGCCGAGTCATGAGACGCCCGGTTCCCAGAGCTCGCGGGTGATTCCGTAAAGCTCGATATCTTCGTACTGGCCAGCCTTGCAGACATGGCCCAGCTGCCTCCCCTCGTGCCGCAGGCCCGCCTTCTGGAGCACCCGGCCGGACGCCGGATTCCGGCAGAAATGGCAGGCGTGAACTCGGTGGAGTCCCAACGAATTGAAGCCGTGCGCGACCATGGCCCGAGCAGCTTCGGTGGCATACCCCTTGCCCCAGAAGGCCCGTCCGATCCAATAGCCGAGTTCGCCCCGGGAATGCCGGGGCTGGAGAGTCAGTCCGATTACCCCGATCAGTTGGTCGTCGCGTTGAGGCGTCAACACCAGGGCGAGGCCTGATCCGGTGGCCAGGGCAAGCTCCTGATCCCGGATCCATTCCTCGGCCAGGCCATCGACATAGGGGTGGGGAATATTCAGCGTATTATTGGCAACGGCGGGATCGCCAGCCAGCTGCTGAATGGCGGGCGCGTCGGACAGGGCGGGACTGCGGAGTCGCAACCGCGGGGTAAGCAGCACGGTGTTGGAAAAAGCGGCTGTCATTTGACCCCCGACTGACGGTCCCCGCTGGCCCAGAGTGGACCGGAACGTTACCCTACTGGCAGTCTAAACTGCCACCACCGGCTCCAGAAACACTCAATCGCGCGCTCATGAACCTGCGGCGCCGGAAAAGCTTGGGAGATCGCATGCGGGTACTGGTTACTGGGGGAGCCGGCTTTATCGGATCGCGGCTCTGCGAGCGGCTGGTAGAAGAAGGGCGCCACGTCATCTGTCTGGACAATTTTTTTACCGGGCGGCGGGACAACGTGGCCCATTTGCTGGGGAGCGGCCGCTTTGAGCTGATCCAGCACGATGTCTGCGACCCCATCCTGCTGCAGGTCGACCGGATCTACAATCTGGCCTGTCCCGCCTCGCCGGTCCACTACCAGTACAATCCCGTCAAGACCGTCAAGACCAACGTGCTGGGCACCCTCAACATGCTGCTGCTGGCCCACCGGGTCGGGGCCCGGCTGCTCCAGGCCAGCACCAGCGAGGTCTATGGCGATCCCACCGTCCATCCCCAGCCCGAGAGCTACTGGGGCCATGTCAACCCGATCGGGCCCCGGGCCTGCTACGACGAAGGCAAGCGGGTGGCCGAGACCCTGCTGATGGACTACCACCGGCAGCACGGGGTCGATATCCGGATCGCCCGGATCTTCAACACCTACGGGCCCCGGATGGCGGAGCACGATGGGCGGGTGGTCAGCAACTTCATCGTCCAGGCGTTGCGGGGCGAGCCGCTGACGCTCTACGGCGAGGGGCGGCAGACCCGGAGCTTCTGCTACGTGGACGAGCTGGTGGACGGGCTGGTGCGGCTGATGCACGCCGAGGGGGTGCACGAGCCGGTCAACCTGGGCAACCCGACCGAGTTCACCATCCGGCAGCTGGCCGAGACGGTGTTGCGGCTGACCGGGAGCCGCAGCGCGCTGACCTACCGGCCGCTGCCGCAGGACGATCCGACCCAGCGCCAGCCCGACATCACCCGGGCCAGGACCCGGCTCGGCTGGCAGCCCACCGTGCCGCTCGAAGCCGGCCTCCGCCTCACCATCGAAGATTTCCAGCGCCGGTTCAGCTACTCCGAAAACGCCTCGCGACCGGTTGGTGTGCTTCCGTGGGCTGGCAGCGCCCGCTCCGATCAGTCGGTGGACGACGGAGTCCGACTCGGCACGACGGGGTGAGTGCCGGACCGGGGGTCCGACGGGTTCTCCTGGTCGCTCCTGAGCCGTTCTACGAAGACCGGGGCACGCCGCTGGCAATCCGCCAGGTGCTCAGCGCGCTTTCCGAGCTGGGCTACCAGGTGGATCTCCTGACCTTCCCCGTCGGGGAGCCACTTGAGCTCCCCGGTCTCACAATCGATCGAATCAGCAATCCCTTTCACATTCGACAGGTGCCGGTGGGGCTTTCACTGCGGAAGCTGCTGCTCGATATCGGCCTGGTGAGGGCGCTTCGCCGCCGGATCCGCGAAGGCGGCTGGCACTACATCCACGCGGTCGAGGAGGCCGCCTTCCCTGCGGTGCTGCTGGGGCGCGGCGCCGGGATTCCGGTGATCTACGACATGCAGTCGAGTTTGCCGGAGCAGCTCAGGCGCAAGCTGGTGTTTCGGAGCCGCCCGGTTCAGCGACTGCTGCGGTGGCCCGAGCGGTGGCTCCTGCGGCGCGCCGACGCAGTGGCGTGCAGCATGGGACTCGAGCAGTACGTCCGCCGCGTCGCGCCCGGCGCGCAGGTGCACGAGTGGCACTTCGCGAGTCCGCCCGACCGCGCACCAGCCCAGGCCGTAGCGGCGCTGCGCAGCGAACTGGATATCGCGCCGGAAGCGCCGGTGATTCTCTATAGCGGCACGATGGAGCACTACCAGGGCCTGCCCCATCTCATTGCCGCGATTCCGCGGGTGACGGCGGCACATCCGCAAACCGTCTTTGTGCTGGTTGGCGGAGACCGGGACGACCACGCGGCGATTCGCCGCGACGCCGGCGTCGATTCCATGCGCTCACTGCGACTGGTGCCGCGCCAGCCGCGCGATCGGATTCCGGCTTTTCTCTCGCTCGCCAGCGTGCTGGTCTCCACCCGGGCGTACGGCAACAATCTCCCACTCAAGACGTTTGACTATCTCGCCGCCGGCCGGCCGATCGTCGCCACCGACATCCCGCCGCACCGCGCCTTCCTGAGCGATGAGTTGGCGCTGCTGGTTCCCCACGGTACTGAGCCGCTGGCGATGGGAATCAACCGCGTGCTCGATGATCCGGCGCTGGCGCGGCAGCTCGGCCAGGCCGCAGTGAGCTACGCCAACCAGCATCTCGGGCGCGCCTCCTTTGTCCGCTCGGTGAAGCGGCTCTACGACGGCTTAGCAGCCCGGCCACATGACTGAATCGCGCAGCCGTGTCTCCGTGGTTATCCCCACCTGGAACGAGGCCGAGAGCATCGCCGCGCTGGTCCGGAACGTGCAACTGCAGGGCGGCCCTGGAATCACAGTGGAAGTGGTCGTAAGTGACGATGGCTCGACCGACGGCACCGTAGCGGCGGCCCGCTCGGCCGGCGCTGTGGTCGTGGAACGACCGGCCGGTGCGCCGGCCGGGAATCCGGCCGCCGCACGCAACCGCGGAGCGTCGGCTTCGAGCGGCGACCCGATCGTATTTCTCGACGCCGACTGCACCCCGGCCGATAACTGGCTGGCAACGCTGCTGGCACGCCACGACGCCGGCGAGGTAATCGTCGGGGGATCGCTCGACCGGCCGCCCGGACTCCCCACCACCGCGCGGCTGGATTACTACTGCGGCTGGTATCACGTACACTCGCGCCGGCCCGCTGGTCCGGTGTCGAATCATCCGCCGGGAAATCTGAGCATCCGCCGGTCGGCATTCTTTGCCACCAGCGGCTTCAGCGAACGGCAGCCGCTGGCATATGCGCACGAAGAGCTGGTGCTGCAATCCCAGCTGGCGCGCGCGGGTCACCCCGTCTGGTTTGAACCGCGCGCGGTGGCGTACCACCACAACCGACCGGGCTTCGGCAATCTGCTGCGGCGCAACTATCGCTGGGCCTACAGCGCCATCGGCGCCAAGGCGGAAACCGGCGCGGCCCGGCTGGCGGGGCTCTATCGGCATCCCTGGCTGCTGGTGGCGCTGAGTCCGCTGCTCGGGGTGGCACAGGCGGGATACATCGTCGCACTCTGGCTCCGCGCCGGGGTGATGGAACCGCTGGTGTTGGCGCCCGCCGTATTGGCGGCGCGGGTTGCCTATGGCGCCGGGATGATGAGCGGAGGAATCCGCTGGCTGCGCTCTCGCGGTGAATCGGCCGGCTACCGGCCGCGCTGGGAATGACCGTGACCATTACGGCCGCGATCTGTACCCGCGGCCGCCCCGAGCTGCTCCGCCGAGCCGCCGAATCGTTGCGGCGGCAGAGTGCGGTGCCGTTCGAAATTCTGGTAGTGGACAACGCCCCTGTTGATGATCTCACTCGAACGCTGGTGAGCACCTTGCCCGACCTGCGTTACGTAACCGAGCCGCTGGCCGGACTCGACTTTGCCCGCAACCGCGCCTTGCGTGAGGCGCGGGGCGAAGTCGTCGCGTTCCTCGACGACGACGCCGTGGCCGATGCCAGGTGGGCCGAATCGCTAGCGCGGTGCTTCGATGCGCACCCCGAGGCCGCAGTCGTCACCGGCCGCACCGAGGCGCTTTCACTGGCGGAGCCGGGGCAACGGATCTTTGAAGCCAACGGCGGATTCGGCCGCGGGCTAGCGCCGATCACTCTGCCGGATGACGCCGCCGCGCCGCTGCACGGGCGCTCGGCGCCCCTCATCGCCTGGGCGGTGAGCGTCGGATCGGGAGCCAACTTCGCGGTGCGCCGCGCCGTGGCGTTGGAGCTGGGCGGCTTCGATGAATCGCTCGATCGCGGTCCATCGCTTCCCGGCGGCGGCGACCACGACATGCTGTGGCGCGTGCTGCAGGCCGGACACAAGGTCTGCTATGAACCCAGCGCGCTGGCCTGGCACGAGCACCGCGCGGGGCTCGATGAGGCGTACAACCAGATTGTGGGCCATCAGCGCGGATTGATCGCATTTCTTGTCAAATCGGTTCGCGCTGCCCGCGGCCGCACCAGAGTCTCGCTCATGACATTTCTCGCCTGGCGGCTGTTCAAACCCGGCGCGCGCATCCTGCGCCGAATCGGCGGACGGGATCCGCTTCCAATCGGCGTGCTTTTCCGAATGTGGTGGAACTGCTGGCGAGGACTCGCCGCATGAGCACATCTCCTCGAGTTTCAGTGGTGATGCCGTGCCTCAATGAAGAGGAGGCAATCGGCGCCTGCATCGAAAAGATTCAGCGCACCTTTGCCGCCGCCGGCATCGATGGTGAAGTCGTCGTCTCCGACAACGGCTCGACCGACGACTCGGTGGCCATCGCCGAGCGGATGGGCGCTCGGGTGGTGCATCAGCCGCTGCGGGGATACGGCAACGCCTATCTCAAGGGATTTGCCGAGGCCCGCGGCGAGTATCTGGTGATGGGCGATGCCGACGATACCTACGACTTTACTCAGATTCCCGAGTTTCTTGCCGCGCTCGATGCCGGCGCCGATTTCGTCACCGGCAGCCGCTATCTCGGCGGCGGCGACCGGCACATCACCGGCCTGCATCGCTGGTTTGGCAACCCGGCGCTCACCGCGATTCTCAACCGGCTGTTCGGGACCCGCTACACCGACGTCTATTGCGGGTTCCGCGCCTTTACCCGCAGCGCGTGGGACCGGATCCGGCCGGTGAGCCCCGGGATGGAATTCAATCTGGAGCTGGCCATCAACGCCGGGCTGGCGGGGCTCACCACCCGCGAAATTCCCATCGTGCTGGGCCCGCGCAAGGGCGAATCGAAGCTGCGCACCTTCCGCGATGGCTGGCGCAGTCTCCGGATGATGCTGCTCTATTCGCCCAACAAGCTCTTCCTCGCCCCCGGTGCGACTCTGCTCATCTTCGGGCTGGCGCTGCATATCAGCGAACTGCTCGGGTTGATCAGCTTTGGCGGCCGCCCGGCAGCCGGAGTTACCGGCATCTTCGCCACGATCTTCAGCGTGATCGGTTTCGAGATCATCAGCCTGGGGCTGCACGCCAAGACCTACTCCTGGAGCCGGCGGTTCGACCGGCAGAACGCCGCGCTGGAGCGTTTCTACAGCCGCTTCAAGCTTGAGGGTGGGCTCCTGCTGGGCGCCGGACTGGCACTGATCGGCCTCATCATCCTGGCGGCGAGCGTAGTGCGGTGGCTCCGCTCCGACATGCTGCCGCTGCCGCATCCGGGACGGGTGGCCTTCGCGGCGACGCTCACGATCATCGGCATCAGCACGATCTTCTCATCTCTCTTCATCTCGGCGATGTCGATGAGCCGGGGAGACCGGTAGGCGGCATGCGCCGAACTCACCTGATGTGGGTCGTTGCCATCGTGGCGCTCTCCGCGGCGCTCTGGTATCCCCGCCGCTACGGCCCGCTCGATCTCCGCTACGACGCCGGGGTCTACTACATCCTCGGCACGTCGCTGGCCGAAGGACGCGGCTACCGGATCCTGAGTGAGCCGGGCGCAATCGAGGCGATTCAGTACCCGCCGGGACTACCGGCGCTCGCCGCGGTTCATCAGTGGGTCCTCGGTACCCACGATGCCGACACCGTAGCGCACGCGCTTCGAATCACCTTTGCCGGGCTCTTTCTGCTGCTGGGGCTCGGAGTCTATTTCCTCACCTGCCGCTACCTGGCGCCTCCGTGGGCATTTGCCGCGGCCGCTCTGACGCTGATGCAGGGACACACGGTGTTCCTGTCGGATCTCTTCTTTGCCGACCTGCCGTACGCGCTGGCGACGGTGCTCTTTTTTCTGATCGTGCCGCGAGCCCTCCCCTCGCGCGAAGCCCGGCCGTATGCCCCGCTCCGACGAATCGGCGCGGCGGCGCTCGCCGTCGTCTCTTATCTGATTCGCACCGCCGGGGTGGCGCTGTTCGTAGCCTGGGTGGGCGAGAGCATTCTCCGGCTGCGCCTCGGGCAGGCGGCGCGGCGTGCGGTGGTTGCGCTGATTCCGCTGATTGCCTGGCAGGCGTATACCAGTCACGTCAAGCACAGCGCCGAATACCAGCATCCGGCCTACACCTACCAGCGGGCGGGCTACCAGTTCTACAACGTGAGCTACCTCGACAACCTGGTCTACCTCGACCCATTCGCTCCGGAGCGCGGCTACGTCGATGCGGCTGAGCTGATCCGCCGGGTCGGCGCGAACCTGGAGCAGATGCCGCTGGGGGTGGGCGAGGCGGTGAGCGTGGAGCACCTCTGGTGGACCGAGCAGATCAAGCATTCAGGATTGTCCACCACCGCGCAACGGGCACTCACCGTCGCGGTCACGTTCGCGGTTGTACTGATCACGCTGCTGGTGCTGGGCGGGCTGGTAGTGCTGGCGTGGCGCGGCGAGTGGCTCATCCCGCTGTACGTGGCAGGGTCGATCATGCTGATCTGCATCACCCCATGGCCGGGGCAGTTCAGCCGCTACCTCATGCCGCTGGCGCCTTTCCTGGCGCTGGGACTGGTCACGTCACTGGCAGGGCTCTGGAAAATCGGCGCGGGAAAATCACGGCTGGCTATGCAACTGGCCGTTGGCGCGCTGCTGCTCGTGATCGTGACACAGCAGGCGCGTGAGGCGGGAGAGTTCCTCAATAAGCGCCGGCGGCACGTCACCTATCATCTCCCCAATGGCGAGCTGCAGGGCTACCGGCTGTTCTTTTACGATCGCTTCTGGCAGCGCCAGGATCAGGCGCTCGACTGGCTGGGGCAGACGGCTCCCAAGTCGTCGATCGTCGCCACCTCGACACCACACTGGTTTTACGTGCACACCGGCATCCGCGCGGTCATGCCGCCGTTCGAGCTGGACCCGGTCAAGGCCCAGCGGCTGCTCGACTCAGTGCCGGTGGATTATCTGGTGGTGGATCATCTCGAGTTCGTCAACGTGGGGCAGCGCTATACCATTCCGGTCGTGACGAAGTACCCCGACCGGTGGCGAATGGTCTACACCACCGGCGACAGCGGTTCGACGGTGTATCAGCGGGTAAAGACCGAACCGGTGAGCGGGCGGTAGTAATACATCCGCGCCGTCTGCATTCGCCACTGGTCGGCAGGCTGCGCATTGGCGGCAAGCCAGTCGAGTTCCGGCATCGGTTCACCGACGTGGTGGATTCGAATGACGACCACCTCGGGATAGCCGGCGATCAGCCGCTCGATGTCGCGCGGCACCTGGCGTTCTCCCAGCTGGCCCACCCACGCGGCGACCGGCGTGTCGGGCGGGAGATAGCGAGCGATGCCGATCACGCTGGACGGGATCCCGTGGACCAGCACCAGGCCGCCGGGATCGAGTTGGCTGATGGCCTGGTTCGCAACGGCCGCGAACGGCTCACCGGCGCGCGATGTGCCCCAGCAGAACAGCGCCAGCGCCGGCGACCAGATCAGAAGCAGCACGAGCGCCCAGATCAGCGCGGGCCGCAGCGCCAGGCGGTTTAGCGCCATACCAACCAGCACCATCGCTGCGGGAAGGGTGCTGATGGCATAGCGCGAAATATTGGAAGTGGCGGTGTTGCGCAGGATGTCGAACACCACCGGCCCGATCGCCGCTGCCGCCAGCCAGAGCCAGAGGAGCCGCGCAGCGGGCGTGCCCCACGGAAAAGCTCGGCGCAGCACCACCAGCACCACCAGCGCCAGGAGTGCCAGCGCAATGAGCGAACTGAGTACCGGCGGCGCGCTCCAGATTCCGGGGACGCCGAGACTCCCGCTGGCGAGCGAAAACGGGGCGGTCAGAAGACTCAACAGCGGCGGACGACCCGCCAGCCAGTTGCCGGTGACCCGCCAGGCGGCCAGCGTCTCGGGTACCCGCACGAACCAGGGCAGCACGATGACGATGACGACGGCGCCGAGTGCAAAGGGAACCCAGCGGCGCAGCCGCCCCGGTTCGAGCAGCAGCCAGAGCGCCGTCGCGGCGATCACGAAAATGAAGAAGTAGTGGGTGAGCAAGCCGGCGGCGGCGACCACGATCCACCACGCCAGATCGATGGGCCGCGCTCCTTCGCGATGGAGCCGGAGCGTTACCCAGGCAAGCGCCGCCGCCAGAAACCAGACCAGCGAGTACATCCGGCCTTCGGTCGAGTAGTACACGCTCATCGGTGCGATGGCGTACAGCGCAGTGGCCCAGACCGCGGCACGTTCGTCCTGAGCGGCCCTGGCCAGGTACCAGATCAGCGGCAGCGTCGCGATCGCCCAGAACAGGGAGAACAATCCCAACGCGGCGTCGCTGGTGCCGGCGACCCGCATAAAGCCGGAAAGCAGCAGGTAATACAGCGGCGGGCTGGTGTCGGAGAGCTGAACTGCACGGATCACCCGCGCGGCACTGGCAGGGCGGGGTCCGAACTCCATGTACTGTTCCCATGCCTTGGCCGGCCGGGCCTGGTTGCCTTCGACGAAGTCGCCCAGCGCCGGCTGCGCCTCCGCGGCGGGATGCTCCAGACTGTGCCCCGTCGCCATGGCGATAGAAAAGAATTCATCGGCCCAGAGCGCCTGGCGCGCCACCAGCGCCAGCCGGAGCAGCAGGGTAAAGGCGGCCAGGAGCAGCAGCACCCGGCCTAAACGATGGGAAGACATGGTGCAACAAGCTAGCACACGGTCCCGGATTCCGTCAGCGTGACCCGCCGCGTCGTAGTGCTTGGCGGCGGACTCGCCGGGCTGGCTGCCGCCTGGACCCTGGCGCGCAACGATTTCGAGGTGACCCTCCTCGAAAGCGGCGGCACGCTGGGTGGACTCGCCGGGAGCTTCGAGCGGGAAGGCCATTTCTACCCGCTGGGATATCATCACATCCTCCACCGCGACTACCCGCTGCTGTTCTTTCTCGATCTGATCGGCGCCCTGCCCGCCGTACGATGGCGGCGGGTGCGGATGGCATTTCACCTCGACGGAAAATTCCATGAGCTCGGCACGCCGGCAGGGTTCGCCGGGTTTCCCATGCCGCTCACCGACAAGCTGCGCTTCGTTCGGCTGATGCTTCGCACCTTTCGGAAGCGCGACTGGCGCGATTGGGAGGGGCGCACCGCCGCCGAACTGATCGATCAGTGGGCCGGTCCCGGCGTGCGCACGGCGCTGTTCGAGCCGCTCACTCGCCTCAAGTTCCAACTCCCCTGCGCCGACGTGAGCGGCGCGTGGCTCGGCGCCCGGCTCCATTATCGCGAGGGCTCGGCACCGCTGGGCTACATCCCCCACGCCAACTGGACTACGGTGCTCTGCCGCGGAATGGCACAGCTGGTTGCCGAAGCCGGCGTCCAGGTGCGGCTCCATTCGCCGGTTTCCCGGCTGCTGGCCGAGGGCGGCGCGCTCCGCGAGGCGGAATTGGCGGGCGGCGAGCGAGTGCCGGGCGATCTCTTCGTGAGCGGGGTTCCCACCGAGGTGTACGGCCGGCTGGTTCCGCACGACACCACCCCGAATCTCCGGGAGATTCACTACTCCGCGCTGATCTCGGTGGTGTGCGCCACTCGCCAGCAGGTGGAGTCGCGCTTCTACTGGACTAACCTCGCATCGCTCGATACCACCGCCTGCGGAATCTTCCGGCTGGATGCGCTCAATCCGTCGATCGGCGCGCCGGGCGAGGCCTGCGTCAATTTCGTGACCCATCTGCACGGGCGGGACCGCCCCATCTTCCAGTGGACCGACCAGCAGCTCATCGAAGCGTACCGGGCCGACTTCCGGAAGATCTACGGGTTCGACCTGGAGCCGAGCTGGTACAACGTGGCCCGGGTGGCGATGTATTCGCCGGTGTTCGGACCCGATTTTCACAACCCGCCGGTTCGCAGCAGCTCCTGGGATAACGTCTACTTCGCCGGCAACTACCGGACGTTTCCTTCGATTGTTTCCACCGGCACCGCGCTTGCCTCGGGACTCGAAGCGGCCGAGGCGGTGCTGGCGGATTCCGGCCGGACGACCGATCTTCCCGCGCGGGCGGCAGGATTTCGCCCGGCTGCCATGCCGCGCGCCTGAACGCCGACCATCCAGCCCCCGAGCCTATGACGACCACCGATTCCGCGCCGACGCCGATCGCAGCCCGCTCCGGCATTGCCGCTGTCGTCGCGGCGTTGCGGGTGCCGCAATGGATCAAGAATCTCCTGGTGCTGGTGCCGGTGGTGCTGGATCATCGGCTGCACGACCCGGACATCCTGCTCCGGGGGGTGCTGGCCGCCGTGGCGTTCTGCGCCGCCGCGTCGGCGGGGTACATCTTCAACGACGTGCGCGACCGCGATGCCGACCGGCGCCACCCGTTCAAGCGGCGGCGCCCCTTTGCCGCGGGCGAGCTCTCCGCCACCACCGGCGCGGTGCTGATTCTGGCGCTGCTGGCGATCGCGCTGGTCCTTGGGCTGTCGCTGCCCCGCGATTTTCTCTGGCTGCTGCTGCTCTATCTGGTTACCACCAGCGTCTATTCGTTTCGCTTCAAGCAGATTCCGGTGCTGGACGTCCTGATCCTGGCGGGGCTCTACACCCTGAGAGTGCTGGCGGGGATTGCGGCAACCGGCGTGCGATTCTCCACCTGGCTCCTGGCGTTCGCGATGTTCATCTTTCTGAGTCTCGCGTTCCTCAAGCGATACGCCGAGCTGTATCGGCTGCGCGGCGAATCGGCGGAACGCGCCGCCGGCCGCGGCTACGTGGTGGCCGATCTCGAATGGCTCGGCTCGATGGGAGCGGCGGCCGGCTATCTGTCGGTGCTGGTGCTGGCGCTCTACATCACCAGCGAGCAGGTGCTGGTGCTCTATGCCCACCCGAGCCGGCTCTGGCTGATCTGCCCGCTGCTGCTGTACTGGATCAGCCGGCTCTGGTTTCTGGCACACCGCGGCCGGATCCACGAAGACCCGCTGGTTGCCGCCATGGGCGACCCGGTGAGCTACATCCTGGGCGTATTGGTGGCGGTGGTCCTGGCGGTGGCACTCTGAGCAACCCAACCCGGCAATGACTCGGCTCTCCTGGGGCGGCTACCCGCGCGTCAATCATCGCGGAGTCGTGCCGCTCCGTTCCGTTGGCGAGCCGCTGCCGCAGCTCTCCGGCTGCGTGCTGCCGCACGCCTGGGGCCGCTCCTACGGCGACAGCTGCCTCAACGCCGACGGCTGGCTGCTCGACATCACGCGGCTGGACCGCATCATCGAGTTCAACGCCGAAACCGGGCACCTTCATGTCGAAGCCGGCGTAACCCTCGCCGCGATTCTCGACCGGGTCGTGCCGCTTGGCTGGTTCCTGCCGGTTGTGCCCGGCACCAAATGGGTGTCGGTCGGCGGTGCCATCGCCAACGACATTCATGGCAAGAACCACCATGGCGCCGGCACCTTCGGCTGCCACGTCACCGAATTCGAGCTGCTCCGCTCCTCGGGCGAGCGGCTCCGCTGCTCGGCGGAAGCCAATCGCGAACTCTACGGGGCCACGATCGGAGGCCTTGGGCTGACCGGTGTCATCGTGACCGCGACGCTCCAGCTGCAGCCCATTCCCGGGCCGGCCATCGCCATGGAACGGATTCGCTACGGCTCTCTCGCCGAATTTCTGGCGCTCGCCGCCGATGACGCGAACTACCAGTACACGGTGGCCTGGGTCGATGCGCTCGCTCGCGGACAAAAACTGGGACGAGGGCTTTACCTCCGCGGACGCCACGTCGCTGCACCCGGTGGCCCGGCCGGCTCGCACCCCGGCTTGCTCTCGGTGCCATTCGACCTGCCAGTGGGACTCCTTACTCCGCTGGTGGCCCGCG
>DASSTY010000275.1:0-3783 GCA_035707585.1 Gemmatimonadales bacterium | reverse complement strand
CTGCGGGCACTGGCGGAGCGGCTGTTCTGGGCGTTCGGCCGCAAGCTGCAACGGCTGGTGAAGGAGTTGGACCACGTACCGGAGGAGTTGCAGAACCTGGACACGATGTTGTCGGACACCTACTTCTGCAACTTCTCGGTGTTCCAGTCGATGCCGGACTCGTGGGCGATCGACCAGTTGTTCCCGATCATGCCGATTCACCGGCTGGACGAGGCGCCCACCCAGCGCGGCACCATTCAGGACGTCACCTGCGATTCCGATGGGGTGATCGACCGGTTCGTTGGCGGGCGGAGCGGCAAGCCGTCGCTGGAGCTGCATCCACTGCACCCGGAGCAGCCGTACATTCTGGGAATCTTTCTGACCGGGGCGTATCAGGAGATCCTGGGCGACATGCACAATCTCTTCGGCGACACCAACGCCGTGCACATCCGGCTGACGCCGGAGGGATACGCGGTGACCGATCTGGTGCATGGCGACACCGTGACCGAGGTGCTCAACTACGTGCAGTACACCGCGGCCGATCTGCTGGCGACCTTCCGCAAGAAGGTGGCGGCGGCCCGGGATCTTCCGCGGGCCGATGCCAACGGATTCATCGCCGATTTCGTGGCGGGGCTCGAGGGGTATACCTATCTGGAAGGGGATATTCCGGTCGGGTAGACTGCTCACCGCCGCGGCTGAATCATGCGCACGGCGGCGATCACACTTTGGCCGGCGTGGAACAGCGGTGACAGTGGGCGACGGTTTTCGCCGAGTTCCGTCTCGCCGGCTTCGACAGTCCTGCAGCCGTCAAATGTTCGGATGTAGAACCGAACTCGACCCATGGCCGGGAGCGGGTGTTCGCTTGCGGCTGCAAAGTCATCGGCGTGCGCATCCGCGAGCGCGATCAGCCGATCGGCGGCAGATCGAACCTCGTCGTGCCGGCCCGCACCGATAATACCACCGCCATTGCTGAAGTAGAGGCTCACCGTTCCATCGGCGACCGCGAGCAATGAGGCCGCCCCCTCGGCAAAGCCGGTCTCCATCAGCACACACCAGACGCGGAGATGCCCCGGGCCTGGCGTGATGCCCACGTCCGGCGCCTGCATCGTAAAGATCTGTTCGCGCAAGCCACGTACGGCTTCGGCGGGATCGGGTTTTCGCTTCCGAAACCACATGGAGTATCTCCGTTGGCGTCAGTTGGCAGACCGGCTGGCTACTGGTCCACCGCTGCGGCCGGCGGCTGCCTGCGGCGTATTCAGTTCCACATCCGTGATCACCGATTCCACCCGCTCGAGCAGATACGCGGCCAGTGAATCACTCCGCCGGCCCAGCGCTCGATCGGCGATCCAGAAGCGCCACCAGATAAAGGCAGCACCTGCCGCAATGGCTGCGGCAAACGGCCAATTGGTCACGCTTCTGGCGAGGGAGAACAGGGCGAGCCCACTGGCGACCAGGATCGGCCAGGTGGCGCTCCACGGCGGCCGATAGCCGAGAGCCAGCGTCGCGGTGGAACCACCGGTGCTGTCGGCGGCCACTGTGCCCCGGAGCCGCAAGCCGATTGCGGGGGCGATCTTCCTCATGAGCTGAGGACTCCGTAGAGCCCAACCCCAGGTGTACCAGAGGCGGAACCGAGCGCCCTCGACTCGAGATTCGACACTGGTGATTCCCGCCTGGCGCAGCTCGGCAGGAAGTGCGGATGATCGCCACTCACCACCTCGCCTGCGCAACGCCTCCAGCACTTGGAATGGCGGCGCACCAGTGGTCAAGGTTTTCCGGACCATCCGCTCACCTCTGCGAGGGAAGCAGTCTCCGCTCGATCGAACCCACGTGTCATCGCCGGAACTTACTCGCCGTCGTCAGAACCGGGAACGGTGGTGTTCGGAGGCGCGCTCCGCTGCACCGCACCATCGGGCGACTCCACCGCACGCGCCAGCCGGTCGAGCGTCTGCGTTCCCCCTTCGAGAACGCCATAGCGCTCCACCGCGACCCGCACTGCGTCGGTACTCGGAAAGGTCATGTGGAGGGACAGCGCCGTCCGGCTCCCAACGGCCTCGAGCGTGACGACGACGCGAAACTCCAGTGGCGTGTCCGGCAGGTCCCAGCCATTGTCATAGACCAGCCGCGAGGGCGGCTCGATCTCGCGGAAGGTAATACGGGTGGGGTAATCGGTCCCGTCGGGGCCGTGCATGATGTGGCGCCACACCCCGCCCGGCACGAAGTTGAACTCGAACGTCGTCGTGGTGAACCCCTCCGGGCCGTACCACTCGTGGATGTGTTCCAGCTCGCTCCACATCCGCCACACCAGCTCTCGTGGCGCATCGAGCAGCCGGGAAAACACCATCTCGCAGGGCGACGGCCGCTCAACGCGGGAGCCCGATGGCTCTGGGCTGAGGGGCATCAGCGGTTTGCCGCCAGCGCGGTGGTGCCGTCGGACCACTGGCGCACCGGAATCAGCAGCGTGAGCACCGGGGCCTGGGGATCGTTGGCGGAGCCGTCGATTACCGGCGCGGTCATGTCGCCCTTTGCGCCCCAGTCGGCGGCCGGAAGCGAGTGGTCGAAGAAGAACATGAAGTGCGGCATCCAGTGCGGGTTGCCCGGCCCGAGCCACTGCCGGGGAGAGAGCATGTAGGCCATCGCGCCGGGCGCGGGGCTGGGGTACTGATGCGCCGCGTATGCCTTTCTGATTTGCGCCGCGGCGTCTGCCGGAGCTGCACCGCTCAGCAGCAGCTTGACAGTGGCGAGCATCGCCGGGAGCACCGTTCGCGCCGCGGGTGGGTTGAAACAGAGTGGCGCCCGGACCCGGGAATCCCAGAAGCCAGGATCGTTTACGCTGCCGGAAAATGATCGAAGCACCACGCAGGTGAATCCGTTGGTGCCCTGCGCGGCCTGGACGAACCCGGTGCGGGTAAGGACCATCACCGTGGCGGAATCGGTAATCGCACTCGGCGCCGCCGAACGGGCGAGGGCGAGCTCGGCGGCACGATCGGTCATGAGATAGGGTGTGACGTCGAACGGCCGCTGCGCACTGAGCGGTGCGGCGAGCGACAGCAGGGTGGAGACGGTGGCGCCGAGCACAATGGTCTTCATGGGTGTGGCCTCATTTGGTGGGTCGCAGTTTGCCGAGGTAGCTCTCGAGGCGATCGAGACGGGCTTCCCAGAGATCGCGGAAACGCTCGAGGTAAGCGTTGGCCTGTGCCAGCGGCTCGGGATCGAGTGCGCGCGGGCGGAGTTGGGCGTCTCTGCTGGAGACGACCAGCCCGGCCCGCTCCAGCACCTTGAGGTGTTTGGAGATCGACGGCTGGGTCATGTTGAACGGCGCGGCGAGTTCGCTCACCGACCGGGGGCGTGCGCGGAGCCGATCGAGAATGGTTCGGCGCGTCGGGTCGGCGAGGGCGCCGAAGATAAGGCTGAGCGGATCGGAAGCCGCGGGGCGGCGTGGTTTGGTGTGCATAGCTAATTAGCTATATACATGTGATCTCGGCGCCCGTCAAGACCGGGACCGGGTGGGCCGAGTGGCTCCGATGGCTTGACGCTCCTTTCGTGGGGCGTCATTGTTCCGAGGATCAAGCACTTCAACAAATCCGTCGGCCGAACGGTTGTTCGGTTGAGCCGCTTCCGCTGGGGAATTACCTGCAGCGGGAGTCCGCCATTCCTGCCGCTGCCCGGCGGCGAGCGAGCGCATGAGCATTGCCAAGCTGAGCGCAGCCCTGGTGAATCGCTATCGCATCGAGCGCGAGCTCGGTCAGGGCGGTATGGCCACGGTGTATCTGGCTCACGATCTGAAGCACGACCGCCAGGTCGCCA
>DASSTY010000274.1:0-3167 GCA_035707585.1 Gemmatimonadales bacterium | reverse complement strand
GCCTCCGGCGGCGGCGTGACGGGATGCGACCCGCAAGCGACTGCGCCGACAGTTAAACAAGCGGCCAGAGCGTCAGAGCAGCGCACAAATCTCCATGGCATCCTGGGTGGTTCCCCACCCCGCCGCGAATCGAGTCAACTCTGCAAGTTGGCGCCATGGCGCCGGCGCGGAGACGGATTGAACCCGCCGACAGGGTGAGCATACGATATCTTTCCGAGAAATCACTTTCAGCATACGCCAATGAACAGCCGAGCGCCAGCGCGCCGGAGGGGGTCGTGACTTCCCACCAACCACGAAAGACCTGGCTCTGGATTCGAAGCCTGCTTTACTCCGTCCTGGTTGGCGGCGTGTGGCTGATCGTGCTCCCCGCCGGGCTGCTCCACTACGATCCGGCGGTAACGGTGATTCGCCTTCGGACCTGGGATCTGGCGTTCCCCGGACTCCTGCTCCTGGTCTTCGGCTGGTGCCTTTCGCTCTGGGCCGCAGCCCACCTGGTACGCGATGGCAGGGGAACCCCCTTCCCGCTGGACCGCACCCGCAACCTCGTTACCACCGGGCCGTACGCCTTCGTTCGCAATCCGCAGGGAATCGCGCTGGTTCTGCTTACCGTCGGCGAGGCGCTGGCGGTGGATTCGTCGATGCTCTGGCTGCTCCCGCTGCTCGCGATCGTCTTCCTGCTGGTGCTGGCGCAGCCCTTCGAGGATCATGAACTGCCACGCCGATTTGGCCGCGCCTATGAACTCTACCAGACCGAGGTGCCCCGGTGGTTTCCCAGGCCCCGCCAGAGTGAGCGCCCGCGCACTGGCCCGTGAATTGCTGATTTTTTGCCCGACTCCCTGACATCTCCCCGGTTCACCACGCGCAGCCACGAGGCCAGCATGCCTGCTCGCCGGTACCCTGTCGTGTCGCCGTCACACCTGCTGTTGACTGCTGTCGCATGCACGCTGCTGTTGACGCCCCGCCTCACGGCGCAGGCCCCTGTCATCACCCCCGCCGGCGATCCTTCGGTCAAGAGCGACACGATCTACAGCTTGGCAGTGGATTCGGCCGATCACCCCGATGAATCGGTTGTGCTGCTGCTGGACGACGGTGTAGTTCGCTACAACGCCGATGGAACCGGTCGAGAGACCTACCGGCAGGTGGCGCAGATCCTCACCACCAGTGCGGTGGAGAGTTACGCCGAACACGAATTCTCCTATTCGCCCGATCATCAGCGGCTCATCGTCAACTGGATCCGGGTGGTACGGCCCGACGGCACCGTGATCAGTAATACGCCGACGCAGGTGCAGGATGCCGACGTGCCCGCCGCGATCAACAATCCGGTGTACTCCAATACCAAGGTGCGCCGCTATTCACTGAGCGGAGTAGCGCCCGGGACGCTGGTCGACTGGAGCTACACGATCGAAGAACTGAAGCCGTTCATGCCCGGCAACTTCTTCGCGAACTGGAGCGTGCACACCGGCGCCTTTACCCGCCGGTCGCGCTACATCCTCGACCTGCCCGCCTCGATGCACCCGCATATCAAGGAGCGCAACGTTGCCGTTCCTCGGCGCGATACGATGGTCGGCGATCGCCACGTGATGATCTGGGCCAACCAGGATGTACCGCGGATCATGGCCGAAGATTTCATGGCCGATTCCAACGGCGTCCTCACCAGCATCCAGGTATCGGGCGACCTGTCGTGGGATTCGATCGGGAAGTGGTACGCCGGGCTGGCGCGAGATCGCTACAAGTTCAATGACGCGGGGCGCGCGGCTCTGGCCCCCTTCCTGGCTCAGGCGCACACCGCCGATGACACGCTGCGCGCGGTGCATCGCTGGGTGGCGCAGGACATTCGCTACGTTTCGATTTCGCTCGGCATCGGTGGCTACCAGCCGCGGGCGCCGGCCGACGTCATCAAGACCGGCTACGGCGACTGCAAGGACAAGGCGACGCTGTTCGTGGCGGCGATGAACAGTCTGGGCTACACCGCCTATCCGGTGCTGCTGAGCAGTGGCGGCGAGGTGGATCGCGACCTTCCCTCGATCGATCAGTTCGATCATGCCATCGCCGCGGTCGAGACGCCGCACGGACGGGTCTATCTCGATCTCACCGCCGATCTCACGCCGTACGGCCAGCTGCCTCCGGGCGATCAGGGCGAATTTGCCCTGGTGGTACACCCTGACGGTACTTCGGAGCAGGTGACTCTGCCGGAGTCGGCGCCCGGCGACAATCTCAGCTCCACTACGATCGCCGGCACCCTCTCGCCTGACGGTTACATCAACGCCTCGTATGTGGAGCGGCACGAAGGCACCGGCCAGTACAGTCTGCGACAGCTCTTTCTTTCGCCGATCGACTCGACGCACCGCGCCGCCTTTGCCCGCGCGATCGCGACCAATGTCTACCCCGGCGCCGAGGCCGACAGTCTCCAGATTTTCGATGGCCGCGATCTCAGCGCCGACCCGCGGGTTTCGATCGAACTGGAGCACGGGCTGGCAGCGCGCCAGGCCGGCCCCGACGGCAGCTACATCCTGACGCTGCCGTTCGGCAACATGCGGGCGCTGGCGGACGTCGCCACGGCGCTGGAAGCCAAGCCGCCGCGGCGCTTTCCGTTCGACGTGGCCGATGTGGTGGGGCCGATCACCACCGAATCCGATCTGGTCCTGGCACTCCCGCACGGCTGGCAGGCCCAGCTTCCCAAACCGGTCAGTGTGAGCGGCGTGTGGGGCAGTTACCAGGCGACCTACGTCCAGGAGGGCGACACCCTCCGACTGACGCGGCGCCTCCAGGGGAGCCGCGGCGTCCAGCCGCCGGAAGCGCTGCCCGACCTGCTCCACTGGCTCCGCGCAATCGCGGCAGACGACGTACCGTATCTGGTGCTGACGCCCAAGCGAGGATCGTAGTCAGTCTGGCGCGCGGTGGGGCGCGGTCCTAGCTTACATCGACCCCTGACCGGACCGGCCCCATCTCGCTCGACCTTCGGCTGCAAGAGGCCCTCGGTTCCGCCTACCAGCTCGTCCGCGAGCTCGGCGGCGGCGGCATGTCGCGCGTCTTCCTGGCGGAAGAAACCCGGCTGGGCCGCCAGGTCGTGGTCAAGGTACTCCCGCCCGAAATGGGTGCCGCGGTCAACGTCGAACGGTTCGAGCGGGAAATCCAGCTCGCCGCGCGGCTGCAGCATCCGCACATCG
>DASSTY010000273.1:0-3002 GCA_035707585.1 Gemmatimonadales bacterium | reverse complement strand
CCCAGGTGGGTATCGCCGTTGGTGCTCTTGACCTCGAACACGCCCTCGGCCAGCTCCAGCACCGAGATGTCGTAGGTACCGCCGCCGAGGTCGAACACAGCGACCTTCTCGTCCTTTTTCTTGTCGAGGCCGTAGGCCAGCGCCGCCGCGGTGGGCTCGTTGATGATCCGGAGCACCTCGAGGCCCGCGATCTTGCCGGCGTCCTTGGTGGCCTGCCGCTGAGAGTCGTTGAAGTACGCCGGGACGGTGATGACCGCCCGATCGACCGACTGACCGAGATAGTCTTCGGCCGTCTGCTTCATCTTCTGCAGGATCATGGCGGAAATTTCGGGCGGCGTGTACTTCTTGCCCTGGATGTCTACCGCTGCGAGGCCGTTCTGCCCGGCGACCACCTTATATGGAACGTTCTTGACCTCCTGGGCCGTTTCGTCCAGGCGGCGTCCCATGAATCGCTTGATCGAGAAAATCGTCTGCTTCGGATTGGTGACGGCCTGACGCTTGGCCACCTGCCCAACCAACCGCTCGCCATCCTTGGTGAACGCCACGACCGACGGCGTGGTGCGGCCGCCTTCGGCGTTCGGAATGACGACCGGATCGCCGCCTTCCATCACGGCGACGACCGAGTTGGTCGTGCCAAGGTCGATGCCGATGATCTTGGAAGCCATGAACACTCCTGCGTTGATCGTCCGTTGATCGTCTGTCGCCGGCCCTGCCGGGTGGCCGAGCAACTCGATGGGCCCCGCTCGGGGGTTTCCGGGGTGCCTGGCGCAAGCGGTATACCGGATTTCCCTGCCGTTTTGGCACAGGTCGGTGCCGGAGTCGTGCCATGCCGGGTGACCTATGTCACGACTCAGTACGACTTAAAGCGTTATCCTGACCCCACGTTGCGGCGGTTGGGATCGCTGGGCAGGGCGACCGCTCGGAGTCACCTCGTTCGGGGGAGGGGAACATGCTTTGGACCATTTTCGTGATACTCCTGGTGCTGTGGCTATTGGGGGTGGTCACGTCGTATACGCTGGGCGGCTTCATTCATGTGCTGCTGGTGATCGCGGTGATCATCGCGGTGCTGCAGTTGATTCAGGGCCGTCGGGCGCTCTAGCAGCCGCGGCAGACAGATCCGACGGGCCTCGTCCGGGCTAGCCTGGGCGAGGCTCACTTTTTTGCGCTAATTTCTCGCATGATCCCGTATCGCGACGACAATCCGACGCTGGGCCAGCCGATCATGACGACGCTCCTGATCGCGGCCAACGTCGTGGTCTGGCTGCTGATCCAGGGGATGGGCACCGAGCCGGCGCTCTCGCGATCGGTTTGCGAGCTGGGCCTCGTTCCCGGCGAGCTGCTGCAGCGGCTGCCGGCCGGCTATGTGATTCCGATGGGCCACGGCATCGGCTGCCGGATGGAGAACCAATCCAACTGGCTCTCGCTGCTCTCCTCCATGTTTCTTCACGGGAGCTGGCTCCATCTGCTGGGCAACATGTGGTTCCTCTGGCTGTTCGGAAACAACGTCGAAGACTCGATGGGATCGTTCCGCTATCTGGTGTTCTATCTGATGTCCGGCTTTGCGGCGGCAGCGGCGCAGATACTGACCGATCCGTCGAGCCCGGTGCCGATGGTCGGCGCGTCGGGGGCGATCAGCGGCGTGATGGGCGCCTACATCGTGCTCTATCCGCGGGTACGCGTGCATGTGCTGGTCTTCCTGGGCATTTTCATTACCCGCATTGTGGTTCCGGCCTTCGTGATGCTCGGGTTCTGGCTGGCGCTGCAGCTCCTGGGCGGGCTGCCATCGCTGGGTGGAGGTGAGGGCGGCGTGGCCTTCTGGGCGCACGTGGGCGGCTTCGCGGCGGGGGCGGCGCTGATCGCACTCTTCCGCAACCCCGCCCGCGTGGCGGAGCACCGGGCGCTCGCCCGGACCATGTAGACGCGGTATCTTTGAGCATGGCCAGGACAGATCAGATCGTCTCCCGGGCAGCCGGGCTGGCGGAACTGGAAGCCGCAATCCAGCCCCGCAATCCGGGCATGCCGCTGGCGCTCGATTGGCTGCGCGACGTGCGGGTCAATCGCAGCGCGGTGGAGCGCCGCACCGCTACGCTGCGGGGCCGCCGCACGGTCAAGAAGCAGTGGCAGGCCGCCTGGCTGCTCCGGGCGGTGACGCTGATGGACCTCACCACGCTGTCCGGCGACGACACGCCGGGCCGGGTTCGCCGGCTCTGCGCCAAGGCGCGCCAGCCGGTCAAGCCCGAGCTCCTCAAGGCGCTCGGCGCCGAGCGGTTGCCGATCCGGGTGGCGGCAGTGTGCGTCTATCATCAGATGGTAGCGACCGCGGTCGAGGCGCTTCGCGGCAGCGGAATTCCGGTGGCCGCCGTCTCCACCGGCTTTCCGGCGGGGCTCTCGCCGCTGCCGCAGCGGATCGAGGAGATCCGCGCGTCGGTGGCCGCCGGCGCCGATGAAATCGACATCGTGGTAACCCGCGCCCATGTGCTGACCGGTAACTGGCCCGCGCTGTACGACGAAGTCCGCGCCTTTCGCGAAGCCTGCGGCGACGCCCACATCAAGACGATCCTGGCCACCGGCGAGCTCGGTACGCTCCGCAATGTGGCGCGCGCCAGTCTGGTGTGCATGATGGCCGGCGCCGATTTCATCAAGACCTCAACCGGCAAGGAGCCGGTCAACGCCACACTGCCGGTGGGGCTGGTCATGGCGCGCGCCATCCGGACCTATCGGGAGCGGACCGGCTATCGGGTTGGCTTCAAGCCGGCCGGCGGCATTCGCACCGCGCGCGAGGCGCTCGACTGGCTGGTGCTCATGAAGGAAGAGCTCGGCAACCCATGGCTCCGCCCGGAACTCTTTCGCTTCGGCGCCAGTTCGCTCCTGACCGACATCGAGCGTCAGCTCGAGTACTACGCCACCGGCCGGTACTCGGCCGAGTATCGGCACCCGATGGGGTAGACGCTAGTTGCTAGTTGCTAGTCGCTAGAGCATCACCCCCGCGCAGGCGGGGGTCC
>DASSTY010000272.1:0-2356 GCA_035707585.1 Gemmatimonadales bacterium | reverse complement strand
TGGGCATGGTGACCGGCTCTCCCGGAATGGAGGGCGGCACCCCCGAGCACTACGACGTCATTTCCTGGGACAACCAGGGCCATACGGCGGTCTACGCCCGTCGCTAATGCTGCGCGGCCTGGCGGATCAGCGCATCGAGATCGAGCGCGGTTGAATCACTGATGTCGGCGTGGAGCACCCGCTGCATCTGATCCAGCGCCCAGCGATGGTCCTCTTCGGTGTTGGCCGCACAGCAATCGCCCGGCACGTACAGCCGCAGATCGCGCAGCACGGCGTCGGCCGCAGTGAAGTAGACGCAGATGTTGGTAGCCAGACCGGTCAGGATTACCGTCCGCGCGCCGAGATGCTTGAGCAGGGTGTCGAGCGTGGTGGCAAAGAAGGCGGAGTGCTTCGGCTTGAGCACAAAGTAGTCTTCGGCCGCGGGGTGTAACTGCCGGGCCAGCGGGCGCCCGCGCACGTCTTCATCGAGACAGTGCGCCAGCAGCCGATGAAAATCCGAGCGCCACTTGCCGAAGTTATCATTGACGTACAGCACCGGAATACCGGCCTGTCTGGCCCGGGTCGCAAACGCGGCCAGCCGGGGTGCCATCGGCAGGGCGTAACGGGCCAGCTTGTCGCCGTCGGCAAACTCCAGATCGTTGATTACGTCGATCAGGAGGAGCGCCACCGGCGAGTTGTCGGGCGCACTGCCGTGCAGATCGGAATCATCACTCATCCTGTAACCTGATCTCTGACAGGCTGCCGGGCGGTGGGCCCGGTCACGCCGCCTGGAGGTATCATGGATCCCCGCATGACGACGACCGCATTCACGCTCGACGGCTACAGCATCGTGCAGACGCTCGGCATCGTGCGCGGAATTACCGTGCGTTCCCGGTCGGTCATCGGCAACATCGGCGCGGCGCTCCAGACCATCGTGGGCGGCAACATCACCATCCTCACCGAACTGTGCGAGCATACCCGGGCCGAGGCCTACGCCACGATGATGGAGCACGCGGCGGCGGAGGGCGCCAACGCCGTCGTGGGGGTGCGGTACGATGCCACTGAAATCATGAAGGGCGTTACCGAAGTGCTTTGCTACGGCACCGCCGTCGTGGTCGAGCCGGCCTGACCATGAACCGCCCACTCTGGATCGGCGCTGCTGCCGGCACGCTGGGGCTCGCCGCCGTGGCGTGGCGGGTGGTAGCGGTGCGCCGCCGGCAAAAGTGGGCCCGGGCGCAGCGCCGCGCGCTGGAAGAAGACGAATACGGCGCCCGGCAGCTGATCCAGCGGACGCTCGACGCCAAAGCCGACCTCCGCCGCCTGGCGCCGGTCTCCCGCAATGCCGCGCGGCGCTATCAGCGGCTGCTGGCGCTGGAACTTCGCTCCCTCGAAGAACTCGAGCGGCAGATGCGCGCCGACGCAGAAGACGAAGCGGCCGGCTACCTTGAAGAGGCCCAGGCCGAACTGGCCCAGCTCCGCACCGAAGTGGACTGGTGCCGCCAACTGCTGCGGCAGGCCTGAGCGCGCATCGGCAATTCGGAGGATTCTGAATGCAGCGAATCAGTCTGCGGCGCACCATTGGCGGCGATACCGTTCAACTGATGCTGGACCGCGCTCCCGAACAGATCTCGCTTCGCGCCTCGGTGCGCGACCACACCACCGCCCGCCGGGTCGACCCGGGCGAGCTCCGTGCGCTGGATGAAGCGGTTGCCGCCGCCCATGTGCCGGTGAGCCCGGGTGGCGCCGCCGATCCCACCAGCGGCGGGGTATCCCTCACCCTGCATTTCGAAGGCCTCGAGAGCCACTTCCACTGGACCGGTGATCCGCCCAAGGGGTGGGAGCCGCTCGGCCGGATCGCCGAGTCACTCCTGGCACTGCAGGACGGGAGCGGCAAAGGGACATGAGCGGACGGATCGTCGAGGACGAAGCCGGTCTGGCGGCGATCGTTCGCGGCGCAAAGACCGTCGCGGTCATCGGGATGAAGAGTTCCGACGATGCCCCCGCGGCGGCGTACAGTATCCCCGCGATGCTGCGCCAGCGCGGCTACCGCGTCATTCCGATCAACCCGGCGCTCAGCGGCACCAGAATCTTCGGCGAGCCGGTGCTGGCCGGCGTGGCCGACCTCAGCGTCAGGCCCGACATCTTCGATGTGTTCCGCCGTTCTGAAGCGATTCCCGAAGTCGCCGATGAGATTCTGGCGCTGCCCGCCGAACTCCGCGCACCGGTCGTCTGGCTGCAGACGGGGATCGTCCACCACGATGCCGCAGAACGGCTCACCGCAGCCGGCATCGACGTAGTAATGGATCGCTGCCTCGGCGTTTACGTTAGCCGCTACCTCCCTCACCAGACGAGCTGATGCAACGTTCACTCCTGTTCG
>DASSTY010000271.1:0-6880 GCA_035707585.1 Gemmatimonadales bacterium | reverse complement strand
CGGACTGGATCTCCAGATGGGTGGCACCCGTGCGGCGCCGACCTTCCGGGGCACTGCATCACTGGCCGACGGACGTTTCGGCGAAGCCAGCCTGCCGGTGCTGCGCGGCGTGGTGGACTACGCCGATCGCCGTCTTCAGGCCGACATCCGGATGTGGCGCACCGGCGATCCGGTGATGTCGCTCCAGGCCGATCTTCCGCTCAACCTGGCCTTCCAGTCGGTGGAGCGCCGTCAGGTTCCCGGTGAACTGATGGTCCAGGTCAAGGCCGACAGTCTCGACCTGGCGGTAATCGAAGCCGCCACGTCATCGGTTACCGACGTTACCGGCACCGTTCAGGCCGACATCGGCGTGCGCGGCACCTGGGACGACCCCGCACTCGACGGTTCGGTAGAACTGCACGACGGCGCCATGGCGGCGCCCGGACTGGGCGTTCGGTTCGGCACCATCGCCGGCCGGGTGGTTGCCGAAGGGGATTCGCTCCGGGCTGATCGGTTCTATCTGACCAGCGGCGGAGGACGGCTCGATGTCGGCGGCAGCGTGCTCCTCCGGAATCTGGCCGACCCGGTGCTGGCGCTCGATCTCAAGGCCGATCAGTTCCGCGCCATCGACGTAAAGAATTTCCTGACTCTGGTGGCGAGCGGTGACATGCAGCTCCGCGGGCCGGTCTATCACGCAGCGCTCACCGGCGACATCACCGCCAACAGCGGCGTGCTCTACTTTGCCGATCTGCTGGAAAAGAACGTGATCGATCTGAGCGACCCGGTGAACGCCGATCTGGTCGACACCACGCTGATTCGCCGCCGCAACCTGGGGCCGCGATTCCAGAACGTATTCCTCGACTCGCTTCGGGTAAACGATCTTCGCCTCACCCTCGGCTCCGACGTGTGGCTCCGGTCGAATGAAGCGAACATCCAGCTCGATGGGCGGCTGCGGGTCAACAAGGAAGGGCGGGAATACCTCCCGGCGGGAACGCTGCAGACGCTCCGTGGTACCTACACCCTGAAGATCGGGCCGGTGAGCCGCGACTTTTCCGTCGACCGCGGCAACGTGCAGTACCTCGGCACTCCCGATCTCAACGCGAATCTCGACATTACCGCGCGCCACGTAGTGCGTACGTCAAACTACGAAATACCTGTCGTCGCCCGGATCGAGGGCACGCTGCTGCACCCGAAACTCAGTCTGACCAGCGGTCCCAACATCCAGCCGCCGATTCCCGAAGTGGACCTGGTGTCGTATCTGATTTTCGGGGTGCCGTCGAGCCAGGCGCAGCTCCTGGGGCAAGGCAAACAGCTCTCGGTTGCGGCATCGTATGTCACCAGCGCGTTCTCCAGCGAACTGGAGCGGGCGCTGGTGTCGGATCTGGGGCTCCCGGTGGACCTGATCGAAATCCGGCCGGGCGTCGGCAACGGCGCCGGCGGCTCCAACATCACGCAGGTGACGGCGGGTTGGCAGATCGGCACCAAGCTGTTCTTCACGGTAAATGCCGGCCTCTGTGGCGGAAACCTGAGCGGGCTCGGCGCCCAGAGCATCGGAACCAGTCTGGAATTTCGCTTCAGCCAGGAGTGGCGGAGCCAGCTCTCGCTGGCGCCGACTTTCCAGGACTGCGGCATTCGCGGGTTTGGTAACACGCTGACGCCCAATACCCGATATCAGATCGGTGTGGATCTGCTCTGGGATCGGGAGTTCTGATGGCGCGGGCACTGCTCATCGCCAACCCGGTAGCTGCGCGCACCGACGGAATCGCCATCGAAGCCGTTGCCACCGCGCTGGGCTATGGCGGCTGGAATGTCGAGGTCGCACTCACCGCCGGGCCCGGCGATGCGCGCCGCCTGGCCGAAGCCGGTGTGGCGAACGACATGGAAATGGTGGTGGTGTTCGGCGGCGATGGCACCACGATGCAGGCGGCCGCCGCACTGGTCGGCACCGAGATTCCGCTCGGCATCATTCCAGGCGGCACCGGCAACCTGCTGGCAGGCAACCTCCGGATTCCACCGATCCCGCTGGATGCGGTGGAGGCGCTGCTGCGGTCGTCGCCCCGCCCGTTCGATCTGGGCCGAGTGGAGCGGGCCGACGGAGTGCATTACTTCGCCGTGGCGTGCGGGGCGGGCTACGACGCACGGGTGATGGCCGGCACGCCAACTGAGCTCAAACGCGCCTGGGGAATGGGCGCTTACGTCGCCACCACCTTCCGGCTGCTGGGCGAGCTCCAGAGTCATCTGTACCGGATCACCGTAGACGGGGTGGTCCACGAAACGAGAGCCGCGCTGGCGCTGGTGGCCAACTGCGGCGAGGTGATTCCGCCCCGGATCCGGCTGGGCGCCCAGGTACGGCCCGATGACGGGATCCTCGACCTGGTCGTGATGCGGGCCGACGGCCTGGGCGACAGCGTCCGGGCGGTGTGGCAGCTCCTTCGCGAGCGGAGCGATCTGGCCGACGAGAAATCATACGTTGACTGGCTTCGGGGCCGCGAAATCCGGATCGAAACCGACCCGATCCAGCCGGTCCAGCTCGATGGCGAACCGGGCGGCGAGACCCCCTTCACCGCCGCAATCGTCCCTTCGGCGCTCCGGATCCTCCTGCCGGCGAGCGTCTGACCCGCCCAAATCGAACTCGCCTGTTCCGGTTTTGGGTACGCGTGACTACTGTATAGGAGCTAGTCAGTGCTTCCCCGGCACGACATCCCCTGCGCGGCCCCGGATGACCTGGAGCGTCAATGGCTGATTCGGTTCTTCTGATCGACGACGATGTCGATGTCCTTCGATCGATCGGCAACTACTTCGAGCGGCTGGGTTACGAAGTCACCCGCGAGCTGAGCGGGGAGGCGGGACTCGCCACCTACGACCGGCTCCGGCCCGAGGTGGTCATTCTGGATCTGGCGCTTCCCGGTATGGACGGCCTCGAAGTGCTGGAGCATCTCCGGAGCCGAGATGCGGCGGTGATCCTGCTGACCGGCACCGCCGATGTGCCCACCGCGGTCAAGGCGATGCAGCTGGGCGCCGAAAATTTTCTCACCAAACCGGTCGACATGGTCCACCTGGCCGCGGCGACCGCCCGCGTAGCCGACAAGGTTCGCCTCCGGCGCGTGAACGAGGCCCTGCTCACTCAGAGCGCGCCGGGGCACGGACTCGACTCCCTCGGCTCCAGCTCGGCGATGCAGGACTTTGCCCACCAGGTAGGTCTGCTGGCTCAGAGCGAGCGGACTACCGTGCTGCTTACCGGGGAAAGCGGAACCGGCAAGGGGTGGGTGGCCCGGATGATTCACGATCTGAGCCCCCGCGCCAAGGCGCCGTTCGTGGAGGTCAACTGCGCCGGGCTCAACGCCACCTTCCTCGATTCCGAATTGTTCGGCCACGAAAAGGGCGCCTTTACCGACGCGAAGGACCGGAAGCAGGGGCTCTTCGAGATCGCCGATCACGGGACGATTTTCCTCGACGAGATCGGCGATCTGGCGCCGGAGCTGCAGCCCAAGCTGCTCAAGGTGCTGGAGACCAAGACCTTCCGGCGGCTGGGCGGCACTCGCGAAATCACGGTAGACGTTCGGCTCATCGCGGCAACCAACAAGACCCTCGGTGCCGAAGTCGAGGAAGGCAACTTCCGGGAAGATCTTTTCTACCGATTGAGCGTCATGCCGCTTCGCCTTCCGGCGGTGCGCGAGCGTTCGCGGGAAGACCGGGTGGCGCTGCTCAACCGGATCTTCAACGATCTTCGCAAGGAACTTCCGGAGAGCCCCGAGTCGTTGGCAGCAGAGGCGCTCGAACGGCTGGTGGGATATCCCTGGCAGGGCAACGTGCGCGAGATGCGCAACGTGCTGGAGCGCGCGCTGATTCTGGCGCGCGGTCAGCCGGCGGTGAGCGTGGAACATCTGCCGGGCGAATTCCGGGCTCGGCCGGGGCTGGGCGACCGGCGGCACACCGCGCTCTCGCTCGAAGAGCTGGAGCATCAGCACATCGAGCGCACCCTCAAGCATCACGGCGGCAACCGCACCCGCGCCGCGGCCGAGCTGGAGATTTCCCGGGCGACGCTGATCAACAAGATCAAGCGCTACGGGATTTCGGCCTGAGGAGGACCGATGGGCGAAACCAACGAACGTGACATGATGCGATGCCGTGCGTGCGGCCGGCCCGAGCGCGCCTCTGAAGGATATCCCTGCGCCAACTGCGGCACCTTTCTCTGTCTCATCTGCAGCTTCCGCGGTGTGACGCTCTGCACCGCCTGCGCTCAGGCCACCGGATCTCCGGCCCAGCCGGGCGCGCCCTCCGCCGGCTCCGGCGACTGATTCCAATGTCAGCGGTGATCACGGTGGCGCCGGTCGCACCGATGCTGGCGCAGCCGAGCCTGCGGACCGAGCAGGTAACCCAGATGCTGCTGGGCGATACCGCCTCGGTGCTGGAAGAAAAATCCGAGTGGGTGCGGGTCCGCGCTGCGCTGGATGGCTACGAGGGGTGGGTCCATTGCGGTTATCTCCGCGCAGCCGACGATGCCGCCGCCGCCGACTGGACCAACCGCGCCACCGGGTGGAGCGATGGCGCGCGGGTGGAGGTTGGCACTCAGCGAATTCCCTTGCCGCTCGGCGCGCGGGTGGCACTCGACACCGGCCATGTGGTGCTTCCCGACGGACGCACCGGCCGGGTTACCGCCGGTTCGGTTCGCGACCATGCCGAAGTACGGGCCGAAGCGGTGGGGTATTCGCCGGAGCGCTGGGCGCTCGCCTGGTACGAAGGGACTCCATATCAGTGGGGCGGCCGTACTCCCTGGGGAGTCGATTGCAGCGGGCTGGTGCAAACCACCTACGCAGTGCGCGGCGTGCTGCTGCCGCGCGATGCGTCCCAGCAGGCGCTGGCCGGCAACGCCGTTCCCCACGACGCGATCCAGCCGGGCGATCTGTTGTTTTTTCACAGCGAAGGCGGCAAGACCGTCACCCACGTGGCATTCGCCGGCGAAGGGCACACTCTGATCCATTCAACGGTGTCATGCGGCGGTGTGCTGATCGAACCGTGCGGTCCCGGCTCGCGGGCCCAGCAGTTGATGCGACGACTCGTGGCGGTGCGGCGGATTCCGCAGGACCATTGATGCGAAAGCTGGTACTCTTCGACATCGATGGCACTCTGCTGCTCACCGCGGGCGCGGGGCGCCGCGCCATTACCGCGGCTCTCGCCGAGATGGTGGGAGACAACGCCGCGTTTGGCAGTGTCCGGTTCGATGGCAAAACCGACCCGCAGATCGTCACCGAGCTGCTCTCCGCAGCAGGGCACCCGTCGCCCGAGGACCCGGCGCACGTCGGCCGGCTCTGCCAGCGCTACGTCGGGCTCCTGGCCGAAGAGCTGGAGCGAACCGCCGGCGCGGCCACGCTGATGCCGGGCGTTCTCGAGCTGCTGGATCGCCTGGAGCAGGAATCCGGCGTGCTGCTGGGGCTCCTGACCGGTAACCTGGCCCAGGGCGCGGCGCTCAAGCTCAAAGCTGCCGGCCTCGACCCTGCCCGGTTCCGAATCGGCGCCTATGGATCTGATGCGGCGCATCGTCCGCACCTGCCACCGATTGCGGCGCGGCGCGCGGAGAGCTTCTTTGGCCATGAACCGAGCGGCGCGGAAGTCGTGATCATCGGCGATACCCCGGCCGACGTGCATTGCGGCATCGGTATCGGTGCCCGCGCGCTGGGAGTAGCGACCGGCGCCTACAGCACCGCCGAGCTGATTGCCGCCGGCGCGTACGCCGCGTTTCCCGATCTCAGCGCCACCAAGCAGGTCCTCGCCGCCATCCTGGAGTGAGTCATGCCGGAAGAGCTGGAGCTCAAAGCTGTGGTGCCCGATCCCGCCGCGCTCCGCGCCCGGCTGGAACGCGCGGGCGCTCAGCTCGGCTTCAGCGGCACGATGGAAGACCGGCGCTACGATCGGGCGGGGGAGCTCGCCGCGCGCGGTGAAGTCCTTCGGATCCGGACCTACAAGGCGGAAGACAAGCCGGATGCGGTGCGGATCTCGTGGAAAGGCCCGGCCACCACATCGCCCGATGGCTACAAGCAGCGCACCGAGCTGGAGTACCGCCTCGAACCGGGCGGACCTCCAGCCGAGCAGCTCTTCCTGGCGCTGGGATATGAGCCGATTCACGCCATCGATCGGCAGGTGGAGTATTGGCGATTGGCCGGCGCCGACCTCCGGGTCGAGTGGTATCCTCGAATGGATGTGCTGCTGGAGGTGGAAGGAGATCCCGCCGCGATCGAGCAGGCGATCGCGGCGACCGGACTGCCGCGCGAAAGCTTCACCGCCGAATCGCTCGATGCGTTCACCGCGCGATTCGCCCGCCGCGGCGGCCGTCCCGCGGTGAGCCGGGCCGAGCTGTGACGCAGGAACTCGGCCCTTCGCTGGGACGCTTGACTGACCCGCCGGCGCCTGCGGCGGGCGATCGCCTGGTTCCGCTCGACGACGTGCGGCTCTCGATGATCAGCGAGCTGTTCGAGCTCGGCGCCGGCGAACGACTGGATGGGCACCGCTGGCTCGCCGTATGGGACAAGGCGGTGGCTGCCGCCGCCGCACGGATCGCCGAAGCCGTCAACCACGAGCTCAAGGCAACGGCGTCGGAAGTGCGGCTGCCGCGGCGGCGGGCGGATCGGCTGTTGATCGACAGCGAAGAGCAACAGGCGATGGCCGCGCGGATCGGGATCCCCGGAACCGATTTCGTAACTGCGCTCGACGCGATGGCGGAGGCGGAGACCGTTCAGCAGCGGCGCGACGCGATGATGGCCGCGGCGCGGCGCCTCGAATCCGCCTGGCAGGGTGTCGAGCGCGCCGCCCTGGCCGAAGAGGGCGCCTGGCAGATCGAGGTCCGACGGGTCCGCCGCTGGCGCCCGGCGCGCTGGCCCCTCTGGATCATCTCCGCGCTGGTGGT
>DASSTY010000270.1:0-3589 GCA_035707585.1 Gemmatimonadales bacterium | reverse complement strand
CGGCGAGCCGAGTCACCTGCTCCAAAGCCCCGGACTCCTCGAACAGGTGGGTGGCGCCGGGCACTAGCTCGACGATGCCGAGCCGGCCGAGCTGCCGCTGGGCCGCGCGGTTGAGCTCGAGGACCACCTCGTCGTTGCCTCCGACGATCAGGAGGGTCGGCGCCCGGACGCCCCGGAGCGCCTCGCCGGCCAGATCGGGGCGGCCGCCCCGGGACACCACCGCCGCAACTTCGTCGGGCCGGCGCGCGGCGGCGATCAACGCGGCAGCGGCACCGGTACTGGCGCCGAAATAGCCGATCGGGAGGTCGCGCAAATCCGGCTGGGTTCGTGCCCAATCGGTCGCGCTCACCAGGCGCACCGCCAGCCGCTCGATATCGAACCGGTACTGCCGGGTCACCACGTCCACCCGCTCCTCAGCCGCGGTCAGCAGATCCAGTAGCAGCGTTCCCATGCCACCGTGCTGGAGCCCCGCGGCCACCGCCCGATTGCGCGAACTGAAGCGGCTGCTTCCGCTGCCGTGCGCAAAAATCACCAGACCATGCGCGTGGTCCGGCACTACCAGATCTCCCACCACCGCCGATCCGTCGACTGGAATCGTTATCGTCTCGTCCCGAAGGACCGTCATGTGCTCCGTCATGCACCACCTCGCCTGCCCGTGATATCTTTCTGCCATCATGACAACCAACCCGCTCACTGCCATTCAACTGTACCAGCAATTCGGGACGCCAGTCTACCCCGGCCACCCGATCGCGCTGGCCTGTTACACTCTGATCGAGAACGAAGGGTTTGAAACTTCGGCGCCAAAGACCGTGGCGGCATCGAAAGAATCACTGCAGGCAACCGCGGCGATGCTGGGCCGGCTGCAGCGGGGCGAAGCGATCGAGACGGCGCTCAAATGGGCCGGCGACTGGTGGGCTCGCGCCATCCGGAGTCACCGGCCGGCGTTCGACGCCCGCCTGGAACCGGGCCAGGATCAGGCCACGGCTATGGAGCCGCTGTTCCGCCAGTTGGTGGAAGCGGCGCGCGAGTCGCTGCCGGCTCCCGCTCCGGAAGCCGAACCGGAACCGGAATCGGCAGACGCCGAACCCAGAGTGGTATGACCGTCGATACTCGGAGACGCGTCGGCGGGATTTATGCTCTTCTGGTCATCGCGAATCTCGGCGCCTGGGGCTGGGCCCTCGCCGCCTTTCGCCACTACCCTCTCCTCCTCGGCACCGCCCTCTTGGCCTACGGACTCGGCCTGCGCCACGCCATCGACGCCGACCATATCGCGGCAATCGACAACGTCACCCGAAAGCTGATGCAGGACGGGAAACGGCCCGTCGCCATCGGATTTTTCTTTTCGCTGGGACATTCGACGATCGTGGTCCTGGCGACCGTCGCCATCGCCGCGACCGCCCTGGCACTCAACGCCCGCCTCGACGCGTTCCGGACCATCGGCGGCACCATCGGCACCCTGGTTTCGGCGGCGTTTCTGCTGCTCATCGCCGTGATGAATCTGTTCATCCTGGTGTCGGTGTACCGGACCTTCCATCGGGTGCGCGCCGGCGGCGCCTTCGTAGAAGAAGATCTCGACGCCCTGCTGGCAGGCGGCGGCCTGATCGCGCGAATTTTTCGCCCGCTCTTCGGAATGGTCCGCCGGAGCTGGCAGATGTATCCGCTCGGCCTGCTTTTCGGACTCGGCTTCGATACGGCGACCGAGATCGCGCTGCTCGGCATTTCCGCGGCGGAAGCGGCGCACGGGATGTCGATCTGGAGCATCCTGGTCTTCCCCGCCCTCTTTACGGCGGGGATGGCGCTGGTAGACACGACCGACAGTGTGCTGATGGTGGGCGCGTACGGGTGGGCCTTCGCCAAGCCGATTCGAAAACTCTACTACAACCTGACGATCACGCTGGTATCCGTTCTGGTAGCGCTGCTGGTAGGTGGAATCGAGGTGCTCGGCCTGCTGGCCGATCGGCTGGCACTGAGCGGCGGGATCTGGGATCTGGTCGGCCGGCTCAACAGCAACTTCGGGAGCATCGGCTATCTGATCATCGGGCTCTTCGTGGCGAGCTGGATCCTTTCGGCGGTGGTGTACCGGCTGAAGGGATACGGCGCAATCGACTGATCGCTACCGGCCGCACCTGGGCGAGCCTTCCATCCACCCCGCCGGCGTCTGATCTCCAATAGCCACCGCACAGATGCGATCGCCTTCCGGCAGCACCAGCGCTCCGGCCCACCCGTGGTCGTCGCCCCGCATGAGCCAGAGCTCGGATCCGCTGCCCGATTTCCAGGGAACGCTGTCGGCCTCTACGGCGTAATGGCCGTGGCCGGCGTAAAACATCTCCTGTGCCACCGTCAGATTGCGGAGATCGCCGATCACCCCGGGCGGCACGTCGCCACCGGCGGGCGCGCCGTTGATGCTGTCGCCCGATGCAGCGGACGCGGGGCAGCCCGCCATCTGGTCGGTGCGGCCGTGCAGGCCGTAGAGCTGGATCTGCTCGATTCCATCGGCGTCGCGCCGCCGGCCCAGCACGAAATCCGATCCGAACTGATAGGGCTCCAGCCCGGCGGGAAGCGCCACCTGGCCGAGCCTATCACCGGTGATGGTGTACCCGACCCAGGTATTCGCCGGATCATCGTTGGGCGACGACAGTTGGCGAATCCAGACCGTGTGCCGTCCATCGACCCGCACCTGGCGCACCACCGCTGCGGGCGGCGGGCCGAGCCGGGTGAGGATTGCCGCGACACAGGGGCGAAGTGTGGTATCGCGGACCCCGCGGACCCAGGCGCGGCCCTGGAGCCAGTCATCCCAGGGGAAGCTGGTGCGGCCCCCCGCCACGGCGGGGTACATCCGGACATAGTGGCCGTCACGATCGGTGACCGTGAACCGCCGGGCGCCGGCATCATACACCACCAGCGAATCGCCCGACCCGGGATACAGCGTCATGCCCCCGCTGAATTCGCCGGGACCTTCGCCGTTGCGGCCAACGGACGCGAGGCTGGCACCCGTCGAGTCGAAGAAACGAAGCTCGTCGGTGCCGCTGTTGGCGACCACGATGCGTCCGTCGGCCAGGCGGAGAGCGCTGTTGGCGCGGTCGAGTTCGAGGGCGGGGGTTCCTTCGGCCACCCCGATCGACAGACTGGGAAGTGAATCGACCTGCAGCGAGGCGGCCCCGCTGTGGGCTGGCTCGGCGCTGCAGCCAAGCGCGGCGAGGAGCAAGGTGAGGCCGGGGACCAGGATGTGGCGAGTGTTCATGCGGGAGTCGCCCTCAAGGAATCAATGTCACTCGAAGAACGGTGGTCTCCCGTGCTACGGGCGCCACCCGAAGGCATCTACCGTGACTGAGTCCGGGGTGACTGTCGTGGGCGCACCTCCGCTCACAGCGACCAACCCGATGCGATTTCCAGTTCGGAAAGCGATTAACTGGCCGTCCGGCGACCAGGCAAGATCGGTCAATCCACCGCAGCACGTCGAGGGGAAGGTGAGCGTGGTGCTGGTCAGCCCGTACCTGCTGGTGATGCGGATCCCGTTCACGTCCTGCACTAGATAGGCGATCCGCGTACCGTCTGGCGCCCAGGCGGGCCCGCCAGACGATGGGCTTAC
>DASSTY010000269.1:0-2382 GCA_035707585.1 Gemmatimonadales bacterium | reverse complement strand
GGGCGCGCGCGGGGTGCCCGGCCCCGTCGAGGGTTGTTTCCACCGTCCCGACGAGCTCGCCACGTTGCCGGACCTCCGCCAGGAAGCGCCCGGGCGAATCCTCGGTGCGCCGATAGGCCACGGTATCGGCCCCGCGAATGTATTGCCAGGCGACGGTGCTCCCGTCGGTCGATCCACGCAAATCGGCGCCGGGCGCGGGGTCTCTGGCAACCGCGAACAACGCCCACAGCAGTGGGTAGCTCGGAACCATCCGCCGGATGATGTCGGGCGGCTCGGTCCAGACAGCCGCATCGCCCACTACAACCGCAGCACCGGCTCCGGCACCAAAGGGCCCGGCCACATCGAACCGGAGCGAATCGGGCCCGGCGATTCGAGCGCTTCCCCTCCCGCCAACCGCGGCGCCCCGGCCGTCCCGATACTGCCATTGAAATCGTAGAAGCTGATGGCCGGCTGGGGTGGTTTGCCGAACCCATTCCGACACTTGCTCGGGATCGACCGTGGTTGCGGCCGAAGGCACCAGTACCGGAGCCCCGCCGCTACAGCCGCCCATCAGGAGCCCAAGATAGAGCGCAGCAGCCGCGCGGTCAAGCCGAAAATGTTGTGGCATCAATAGTTATAACCGAAAAAGAAGGACACGAAACCGGGCTTCTGCTGCTCGGGCGTAAGACTATACCCCTCGAGGTGGTTGGATCCGAAGCGACGGCCGATATCCAGACGGAGTACCGCCACGAGATCGATCGGGAACCGGAAACTCATTCCGTAGCTGCCCAGCAGCGACCGGCCGTCATCCTGCGAGAACCAGGCCCGGCCGGCATCCACAAAGAAAGCACCCTGCACACCGGGGAATCGAAGCTCGCCCAGCGGCGTGCCCAGCGAAATATGCGAGAGGAGGGGAAATCGGAGCTCCTGGTTGAGCATATATGCACGTGAGCCATCGATATACCCGTACTCGGGATAACCGCGCATTCCGGTCGTGCCGCCGATGTTGATCCGGATCGGGCGATCCCCGCCGCTATAAAAGCCCATCGCCCGCACGGCGAAGGCGCTCTGCGACCCGAGCCGAAAATAGTGCCGCCAATCGGCGCTCAGGAGAAAATTATCGAACCGCCCGTTGGAAAAGTCACTGGAGATCCCCGCGGTGACGCTGAACCGGGTTCCGTCGATCGGTCCGGTGGGAAGCCAGAGGGAGTTGTCGTGCACGTAACTGAGATACTGCGACGCGATCCAGCCAACCCGCTCGGGGGAATCGACCGGCAAGGTGAAGTCTACCCGGTCGGAATGTTCGGCGACGACGGTGGCTTCGATCCGGGAGTACGCCGAGAGGGGGTAGCGGATCAGGCCCACTCCACCGGCGGCGGTTTCAAAGTACGATGGCTGGAGATCGCCTTCGTAGAAATCGCGTCGCGATCGGAATCCGCCAATTCCCCAGTTGACCCGGTGATGCTGATTCAGGTAGATCGCGGTCGCGTTGATGTTGCGAAAGAGACTGCCAAGCTTCTGGCCCTGATAGGACGCGAGCGAACCATAGATCAGATTGTCGCCGATCAGATCGCTCATCAGGAACGTGACCCCCTGGGCGCCACCGTATCCCGGAATGAAAACGGCATCGCCCACCGCAAAATCCAGGGTGAAGCGGCGCCGATACGGCTCCGGAGACGCGGACGCCGTTGCAGGCGCCGCGGCGCGCGCCTGCTCAGCCCACTGCCCCGCTGCCGGCGGAGTACCGAGGGCAAACTGCTCCTGGTGCGCGGCGGAGTCGGGCGGGTAGAGGTAGACCGACCAGCTCAGATCGTGAAATCCACCAACCAGGAGTCCCCGGCCATCGGGCAGCGGGTCGGCATCGAAGGCAGCCGTCCAGGCCGATGTCTCCCGCCGTCCGTTGCCCAGCGTATCGGTCGAGAAAACGTTCAGGATGCTGTCCCGGTCGGAGGTGAAGTAGATCCGCCCATCGGAACCCCAGGCCGGGGTTTCGTCAACCCATGCACCGCTGGTGAGCTGGCTGATATCGCCGGTAGCGACCCGCAGGATGAAGAGATTGACTGCGCCATCGAGACCACCGCTGGTGCGGTCGCTGGCAAAGACGATCCGGGTTCCATCGGGACTCGGGCTGGGATCGGTATCGAGGTAGATGTCATCGGTGAGGCGGGTGAGCTTGCCATCCGGCAGCGTCAGCCGGTAGAGGTCGGCCTGCCCGCTCTCGGCGAGCCCGCTGAAGATGATGCTGTTCCCATCCGGCATCCACGCCGGTGAACGAATCGCCACCAGCTGTTCGAACTCATAGCGGCCGACGGCTTTCTGCTCGGCGAGACTCCAGATCAGCAGCGCGTCGCGGTCGCCGCGCTTGGTGGTGAGCAGGAGATATCCCGGCCGGGAGGCATCGAC
>DASSTY010000268.1:0-9835 GCA_035707585.1 Gemmatimonadales bacterium | reverse complement strand
GCCCGCCCCGCGGTGCCTGGGTTGAGATTCGGAGCCGATCCACCTTACATCCCGGAATGGCTCACATTTCCCTCAAGTGCAGGTTCCCCCTCAACCACAGGTGCCCATGTACCGCATGTCTGTAGCGCTGCTCCTGCTGGCGGCTCCGCTGGCGGCGCAGCAGCCGGCTCCCCGGCAACCCTCTCCCGCTGCCCGGGCCGTGCCCGACACCAGCATCTTCGCCTCGATGAACCTCGGCCCCATCAACGGCTATCGAAGCGCCAACGGCGAGCCGGGGCCGCGATATTGGCAGCAGCGCGCCGATTACACCATCAAGGCCACGCTCGATACCGCGAAGAAAGAGCTCCGAGGCAGCGAAACCATCCACTACACCAACAACTCGCCCGATACCCTCCGGTTCATCTGGATGCAGATGGACCAGAATCTCTTCCGCCAGGGCAGCACCGGCTCGCTGCTCTTCCCGGCCGGCAGCCGATTCGGCGGGCGGGACTTCAATGGCGGCTTTACCATCAGCAGGATCGTTCAGGAGACGCCGCCGGCCAAAGGCGCCAGGCGGGCCAGCTCAGCCGGCTCTCCGCTCAAGACCCGCGACAACGGCACCATGATGTACGTGGCGCTGGCCAAGCCGCTCCCGCCTCATCAGGCCACCGATATCGCCATCGACTACAGCTTCCCGATTCCCGAGCACGGCGCCGACCGAATGGGGCGCGACGGAAGCTTGTATGAGCTGGCGCAGTGGTATCCCCGGATGGCCGTGTACGACGACGTTCATGGATGGAATACCGCGCCGTACCTCGGCCAGGGCGAATTCTACCTGGAGTACGGGGATTTCGATTATCAGGTGACCGTGCCGGCCGGCTACATCGTGGCCGGAACCGGTGAGCTCCAGAACGCCGCCGAAGTTCTCACGGCGACGCAGCGCGCTCGGCTGGCTCGGGCGGCCAAGTCCGATACGACAATCCACATCATCACCCAGCAGGAAATCGAGTCCGGCGCGGCGCGGCCAAAGAAGACCGGCACCCAGACCTGGCACTTCACCGCGAAAAACGTCCGCGATGTCGCCTGGGCAGGTGCTCCCGACTACATCTGGGATGCCTCGAGCTGGGACGGCATCATGGCGTACGGCTATTACCGCCCCTCTGCTACCCAGCTCTGGAGCGAAGCGTCCAAGATGGCGCGGTTTTCGATCAAGGAATACAGCGAGCGGTGGTTCCACTACCCCTACCCGCAGATCTCAGCCGTTGAAGGACCGATCTCGGGAATGGAGTACCCGATGCTGGCGATGGAATCGCGCAACCAGACGCCGGCCGGGCTCTACAACGTCGTGACCCACGAAATCGGGCACATGTGGTATCCGATGACCGTGGGCAGCAACGAGCGGCTCTACGCCTGGATGGACGAAGGCTTCAATACGTTCATCAACACGTTCTCGGAAGAGGATTACTGGAAGCGGGATGACACCCCCGTCCGGCGGCGGGAAAGCCAGTTCGTGACCTATCTGGACCGGCTCCCCACCGCGCAGCCGATCATGACGCCGGCTAACCGGTACCTCAACAACAACAATCTCGGCTCGCTGGCGTACGTGAAGCCATCGATCGTGCTGCTGGCGCTCCGCAACAAGGTGCTGGGCCCCGACGTGTTCGACGCCGGGATGCGCGAGTACACCCGGCGCTGGGCGTTCAAGCATCCGCTGCCGGAGGACTTCTTCCACACCATGGAAGAGGTGGCGGGCGAGGATCTCTCGTGGTTCTGGCGGGAGTTCTTCTACACCAATGCGACACTCGATCAGTCGGTCGAATCGGTGAAGCAGGAAGGCACCGACACCGCAGCCGCCGACAGCTCCGGTGCCGCTCCGGCCGAAGTCGTGATCGGGAACAACAGCTCGGCGGTCATGCCGGTGGAACTGAAGCTGACGTTCGCCGACAGCACCACCAAGCTGGTAAAGCTGCCGGTTGAAATCTGGTACGGCGGCAACAGCTACACCGCGCAGATCGACACCGACAAGCAGATCATCGCGGCACAGGTGAATCCCGACGGCGCCTTCCCCGATATCGACCCGCGCAACGATGGGTGGCGCGCGTCACAGCCCGCCGCATCGAGCGGCGGGGGTCGTTAGCACTCCTTCCAATCCGCTACCGTCGGGTGAGTGCCGCACGCGCGGCATCTACCCGGCGGGCAGCGGCATCCACCCGTTGGGCCAGATCAAGAACCTCGTGCGATGCCCGGGCGGCATCGTGATCGCGCAGCGCTTCACCGATACCGGGCAGCGGCATGTCGGCGTAGCCGTTATCGCGATCGGAGGCGAAGATCAGATTGCGATAGGCCGGCCTCCCCTGGAGGCCCTCGGGCCGGGTCATCGCGGCCTCGACCTGGCGGAGCTGATCGTTGGCGGCGGTGAGCGCCGCGCGATTGGGCTTGCCGCTCAGCACCGAGTCGCGCGCGTCGTTGAAGGCCTCGCCGGCTGCGGTGAGCCGGGCAACCGCGGCGTCAAGTGAATCGAAGGGGAGTCCCGGAGCGACGCTGTCGGCCTCGCGGCTGACCCGTTTCACCAGCCGCGCCAGGTATCGCCCGAAGTTGCCGTAGTCGAGCGGCAGCACATCGGCGTTGGCGATGCGGGCCAGCGTGGTGGCGACGATCTGCGCTTCGGCCACGTGGCTGAGCCAGCCGGGATCGCCGAAGCGTTCCTGGAAGGTGTAGGTGTCGTAGGCCGAGTGATAAGTGCCGCTGGGGCCGCCGAAGCCGGTGCCGAGCGAGGGGATTCCCAGCGTGTTGTAGAAGACGGCAAAGTCGCTGCCGCCGCCCAGGTCGCCCAACCGAACGTCGCTGGTGTCGCTAGGGCGCCGGCGGGCCCGCCAGGCGTCATACACCGACACGGTATCGCCCGGCTGCTGCACCGTGTGCGCCACCTGCCGCACCAGCGGCTGCAGCGACGCGGTGGCGGACGCACCGAACGAGCGGCCACCGGCAACGTCATCCTGGTTGAGATAGGCCACCGCGTGCTTGCTGAGCGAGTCGGCGATCGACTCGCCCCATTCAGTGGAACCCACCAGTCCCCATTCTTCGGCATCCCACGTCGCAAAGATCAGGGTACGCCTCGGCCGCTGGCCGCTCCGTGCCGCCGCGCCCCACGCCTTGGCTGCCTCGAGAATTACGGTGGTGCCGCTGACGTTGTCCCGGGCGCCCGGGCCCCAGGCATCCCGATGTCCCCCGACGATGACCATCGAAGCCGGCCAGTCGGTGCCTTTGAGCACGCCGAAGGTGTTGGTGATCGTCTTGAAGGCCCGGTCTCCCGTTTCCAGCCAGAGTCCGACGCGCACCGTGGTGCTGTCGGTGCCGCCCACGTGGTAGTGGAACGGAAGCCCGCCCTGCCAGTCCTGCGGCACGCCGGGGCCGCCCAGCGGCTCCAGCAGAAGCTGGGCGTTGCCGTAGCCGATCGGCACCACCGGAATGTGGCCGATGTCCATCGAGTCTTCCGGCACCCGCCTGGCGCCTGCGGTGGAAGCCCAGCCCGGAGTCGAAGGGTCGCCATCGCCGTTGTAGACGCTGCCGCGCTGCACGCCGGCGGGCGGACGCATCGGCCCGCGGGGATATACGTCGCCCCGCACGTAACCGTCGTCCTCGGGATCGGAGTACAGCAACAGCGCCGCGGCGCCATTGGCTTCGGCCTCGCGCGCCTTGATTCCGCGGAAGCTCCGCCCGTAGCGCGCAATCGCAATCCGGCCTTTCACCGAGACGCCCATCGAATCGAGCCGAGCGTAGTCGTCGGCCAGGCCGTAGTTGACGTAGACCAGCGGAGCCGTCACGTCGCCCGAGGCGGCGGTGCCGTTCATCGCGGGCCACGGTGGAAGCTGGGTGGTCGGATCGCCGGGAATCGGCGGCTCATTCAGCGAGAGCCGCCGGTGGTCGGGGCGAACCAGCTCGACGATGGTTGAATCGGGATACGGAAGGAACACCCGGAAGTTCACCCGGCCGGTGTCGAGTCCAAAACTCGCCATCGTCCGGAGAACGAACGCCGCCGTCTCCTGCTGCGCCGGTGTGCCCGCCACGTGCGGTTTGGCCGAGAGGGTTCGCACGTAGGTGCCGGCGGACCCGGTGTCGGGTCCGGCGCGAAGGGTGGCTTCGAGCCGGGTCTCGCGCGCGGCGCTGGCGGGTGAAAAGCCGGTGATCGCCTGTTGCGCCGAGAGGGGAGTGGCAGTGGCGAGCACGAACAGGACTGGCAAGATACGCATGGTGGCCTCATGAGGTGGCCAGGCTGAACGCGGAGTAGAGCGAATCTTCGGCTAATGAAGTTCGGGCCTGGAAAATCGCGTGACATTCGTGAGGCCGACAGAGTCCTGAGTCGCAACCCACACTCCCGTTCGCCCGACGTGGATCACTCGAGCACCGGCCGGCAACGACACGAGGGCGTTTGCCGGTCGTCCATCGGGGCGGAAGACGGCGTAGTCCTGCTCATCCGATGCGGCCGGATGTGACATCCGAACCCACACGGCGCCGTCCACGCTCGCGATTGCCTCATCGAACGGCGCCTTCACCTTGGCCATGGGCCAGGCGATGCTGTCGGGTGGCGGCCCGGCGATATTCGGTATCATCCGAACATCCCGATCGGTCGTCGGAACTGGCGTCCAGGGGAGGGCGGCGCCGGTAGCCAGCTGACCTGCCGGATCGATCCGATCCACCCGGTTCTCGCGGCTACGCGCAATCCAGAACGTCCCGTCGGGCATGATCCCCCACGCGTCACCATCGGCAAAGCGGCGCGGCAGCTTCGCGACGTGTCCAATCCAATCGGCAGGTCGGATGATTACCTCTGCCACGGTATCCACCGTCGAGAAGCGTCCGGCGAGCGCCCGATAAACCAATCCAGAATCGGGATTCCGCCCGGCTCGATCCGCGGGCCCCATAAATACGGGGCTCGCCGCCGGCGGATCGGTAAAATACACGTTGCCGCGGCTGTCTACGGCCGCCTGATACTCAAGGAACTCGGCAGGAACTGGAACAGTCGAGATCAACCTGAGCGCAGAATCCCACATAGTGAGCCGCGCGGTCGCCCCGTCAAGGAGTACGAGTCCACCACCCAGCTTCGCGCTCAACGCGACCGGTCGAACGTACTCGCCGGGTCCGCGTCCCTTGCGACCAAGGGTATCGACACGATGGGCGACGCAGTCGATGACTAGCACCGCTGGTGCCTCAGGATCGATGATCACGATCCGGCTGTCGGACAGCCCGGCTTGCTGGTTGATTAGCCTGCCGAGACCGGCGACACACGGGGTTCCGCCAGTGAGCCTGACCGTCGGTCTCACGTCGGTCGGCTTCGGTGCGCGGCACCCGAGCGCGAGCACCAAACCACAAATCAGGCCTCGAACGAGACGAGCGATCATGGTTCGCCGCCGAATCCCTGCTTCGTGCTCCTTAACTCGGAAATCGGGATACTCAACCGAGTACCGGCACGTACCGAATCGGCTCGAGCAATGCTACAGTCCGGCCTGTAGTCGGTCTTCCGTCTGAGCACTCCACCCAATTCTTCTGCAACGACACGACCCGTTCGATCAAGCGCGACTTCCGTAGGGAAGGCTTGAATGCCGAGCGCCGATTCGAGTTGATCACGCCGTGTGGCGTATACGCGCAGGAAAGGGAATCGCGATGGTAGGGCGTCAACCGATCCAAGAGAATCGGTACTGGAGAGCCACATCACTCGCCATGTAGGTGGCAACGCCACGGTATCACGGGACCGCAAGACGTCCTGGGTCCACTGTTTTGCTGCACGCAAACTGAGAACGCAATCTGGTGAGTAGACGACGACCAAAATGCATCGCCCAGCAGCAACGGCGCTCAGCCGAACCGGATCATCCCGGTTGGCGACCATTATCATTTCATCAGGTCGCGTGCCGAGCGGGATGGTGATCGGAAGTGCTCCATGTGCAGAGCGGCGGACCACCGCTATTCCGAGCTGGGACAATGCCGCTAGGATAAGTACGGCTACTGCGCCCCAGTACCACTTTGCCCGGGCGGTCGCTGGTGGTAATCGCACGGCGATGTGCCTCCACGAGAGGTCCTAAACGATTGGTTCAATGAACTATCGCGCGGGTACCGGAACAAAGCCACTCGGGTCCGATTTCGTAACGTATCAAGCAGTATGATCCCGAGAGCATCGCCAGTCGCCGTAACCGCGAGCGGGCGCAGCTGGGTCGAGTATGCGGAGAGTTGGCCCGTGCCATGACGTGCGATGGTGAGAACGACCTCAGGGGCGTATCTGGTGAGCGCTCTCGAATATTTAGGATAGCTCAATGCCTGCAGGAATATCTCGTCGCCGTTGGGGGCGACGCTGAAGCCGCGGAGATGATATTCAACAAGAGCCTCTCCCTCATCTGCGGAATCCCCGTAAAGTTCGATCGGCGGTCGGGGCTGGAAAAAAACCGATAAAGTGTCTGAGCGCGTGGGATGACCTTGGTCCGGGCTACCCATTGCGTAGATGTCCACCCGCGCGGCCGCAGCATTCGCTACGTAGAGACTCCCCGCGCGGACCGCGATATACCCAACATTAAGTGCGGACGTAAAAGCGCGGCCAGGATAATTTTCGACCGTCCCAAAAACGTCTGCGGCGGTCCCGGTCCAGTTGAATGCCCGAACCAACGGCAAACCTTGCTCGGGCCACCGAGGGCCACGAGTTACCTGTGTCGCAATCCACAGTTCGTAAATACCGCCAGAATCAGCTGCTAACCGAAATCCCGGCGGCGTTGCTGGAACGGGAGCAGTAAGCTTGAACTCGCGTGTGTCCGCGCGGATTGGGTCAACAATATTGACACGGCGGGTGCGCCAGTCGCCGACCAGGATACGCCCCCCTCCGACAGCGACGGTAAGCGGCATCGGCAGGTGTGTCGTGTCACGACTGCCTCCAGAGAACGTACCGACGTAATTCCCGCTCTTGTCGAACCAATGGACCGCCCTATCCACGACGTCGCTCACTGCAATAATGCACCGATTTCCGATCACCCCAGCGATATCGCCACCGATGCCGACATGCTATAGCCGAGCGACTCGGCCGGGACCTTGAGCTCGCGGACAAAGTGCAATGGAATTGTAGTCTTCGGACTCAGCCGGCCAGCGGCACTGAAAGGTTGGCGAAACCGCGTTGGGAGCTTGTGGTAGTTTGGGCCGCTGCAGCCCGCCACTGCCAGTATAATTAGCAGTTGCGCTTGCCTCACTGATACGGGTTCCTCCAGACTAAATTGTGCTTCCGAGGTCCGGAGATACTGCAGCACTCCACACAGAGGCGACTCAGCAAGAGCACCCTGCACCGGCCGGACATCGGAGGTGATGTTCGACTGTATAGCGCTTCTAGCAGACGCCTATTGAGCTAAATTTGGCACGCGCTGTTCGTGGTACAGATACAGAAATGATGATAAGCGTCACACGGAAATTCACACACACCCGCGTACACGTCGCAGTTGCCCTTTTCCGGGGTGGCAGACAGCTCATGGGCACCGAGGGCCATGTTTGCCGCCACCAGGACCAGGATCAAACTGGCCCGCAACAAGCGTTTCATCGGTGTGCCTCCTTGAGTGAGCGAAAAGGACTGGTGCAAGGGGTGCGGATGCTGGTACCGCCAATATACGGCCGGGCAGTGGGGCCGCAACTGTGCATCTTGAAACATTACTGTTTGGAGCGGTCCACTGCGCGACAAGACCTGCGAGCCGATCGCATATGACTCGCGCGGATGCTGAAGCTCCAGTCCGGCGAGGTAAGACATCACACGGTCTGTCGACGCGTCACGGAACAGGGCGATCTTCGCCGACTGCTAGGCTCGGCGCACTCATCTCGAAAATCATCAGCGCCGGCGCTGCCGGATCGCGGGCCGCAAAAATGTACCGCCTTCCGCCGATGTCGGCGAATGTTCCGGTGTGGAGGCCCGCCGTGACCGAATTGACCAGCCGTTGACCCACCAGCTGCGGGTGGGCCGGATTGGCCAGCGAATAGATGTACAGCCCCGAGCCGGTGCCCTGTTCTGCCGTCACCATCAGCAGTTTCCCGTCGGCGCTCACTTCGATGTCGCTCACGGTACCGTAGTTCTGGACTACGATCGAGTCCGTCAGCTCGGGCGAACCACCGGAGGTGAGCCGCCAGATCTTGACGGCGTTGCCCGGCGTGCCGCCGCGCTTGTTCCACGTGCCGGTGTAGGCGAATCCGCTGGTCACCCAGAGATCGGAGCTCCAGCGGTCGGCTACGTTGTTGCCGCCGCCCAGAACCTGGAACTCGCCATTCTCCAGCTTGAGATGCCAGAGGCCGCTCACCATGTCGAGCGCGTAGAGCGATCCGTCGGGCGCGAGCTGCACCCCCCAGACGTAGGTGTTGCCGTCGCCACCGGGACGGATCCGGGCGATTTCGCGCGAGGAAAGATCTCCCGACAGCGTCCCCGAGACGTCCAGCGCCACGACGCCGCCGTTGTAGTAGGCGGCGTAGAGAATCTGGCGGCTCTCGTCCATCCAGAAGTTGTGAGTGCCGGCGCTGTCGCCGTTGATGGCGGGCATATGGTAGAACCCGACTTCGACCGGATGCGAAAGATCCGACACGTCCACCACATGAATGTCGCCGGTGGCGCTGACGCCGACACCGCCGGACGGCCCCTCCTCTCCCACGAATAAATAGCGCGCCTCGCCGGCTACCGGATTGTGGAACCACCACGAATTGTGGACCGACGCGCCGCCCGACGGGTTGTGCGCCGAGGTCACCACGCTCCCAACCAGCACCGGCGCCTGAGGCGAGCCGCCCCGGATTCCGTTGCCGACATCGTAAATCCGAAGCCCGGTGTTCCAGGCGCTCACGAACGCCAGCCCGTCGCGCACGAAGGTATCGTGGATCCCGTAATTAGGCGGAATCGGCACGCTGTCCACCAGCGTGATCGTTGCCACCCCGGAGGTATCAGTACCGGTCGTATCGGCGCCGGTCGTGTCGGTCGCGGTGGTGTCGGTGGAGGTCGTGTCGATGCCGTTGTCCGCCGGGCCGGTCTGGTCGCCGGAACATGCGACGACCAACGCCGCCGCGACGGAAAACAGCCCCCATCTCCAAAGTGAATTTCTATGGCGCATTAATGCCTTCCCATCATCTGGTGCTCCGAAGCTGCCACTACCCCATAGCGGCCCATCCGGTGGAACATGCCACCCCAACCAAGCCGCATACCGAGGGAGACGCTCCAGAAGGAATTTTGACCATAGAAATCGAGCGGATCGAACCCGCCGCGACGCAGCTCGCGAACCTTGCCGTACGAAACTTCCACGAACGGCTGCAGCTCGGCCAGGCTTTCCCCGCTTGCCAGATCGACGCTGTACCCGGCGGTGTGAATGGTCCATCGGGTGATGCCCAACAGACTGTTGTCCAGCAGCGGCCGGGGTGAGCGCCAGCGGCTCAGGGTTCGTTCTTCTTCCGGGCGTTCGGTTCGCTCGAAGCGATACCCGATCCGGTGCCGGCCCGTGCGCCAGGCGGCCTCGCCGAGGAGGCTCTCGAATCGGTTGAACCCATTCGCCTCGCCGGTGCGCTCCCACTCCACCAGCCCATACACCGGGTGCCCTGCCACCGCCCGCTCCCACCGTGCGGAGGCGCTCCACTTCGATTGATCGAGCCCGGAGCCGGGGCGATGTTCCGGGGATTCCACGACAGCGCGGGAACCCTGCAGCTCCAGTCCATCAACCGGGAAGACAGTTACGCGGGCCGACCAGGAGTCGCCAAACCGACTGATCCGAGGCCAGGAACCGGGTCCGGTCGGCTCATCGCCATTGAAGAGCGCCGCCTCGAGCGCCACCGGGCCGATTCTCGCACCGGCGATGGCAACCGCGCGCTCGATGAT
>DASSTY010000267.1:0-4072 GCA_035707585.1 Gemmatimonadales bacterium | reverse complement strand
CCCGACGGGAAAACCGTCTGGGTCACCAGCGAAACGGGGAACATGGTGACGGTGCTCGATGCCCGGACCGGCAAGCAGCTTCACCAGATCAAGGTCGGCAAGCGCCCGCGCGACCTCGGCTTTACCCCCGACGGGAAGCGTGCCTTCGTGGGCGCGGAAGTCGGCGGAGTGGTGACGGTGGTGGATGTGCCGAGTGCCCGGGTGATCAAGACCATCACGATGCCGGAGGGATCGCGCCCGATGGGAGTGGTGGTGGCGCCCAACGGCGAGCGGGTCTACGTCAGCAATGGGCGCGGCGGTACCGTTACCGCCATCGATGCCGCCGCCGACACGATCATCGGTTCGGTGAAGGTAGGCGCGCGCCCGTGGGGAATCGCGCTCACCAGCGACGGCAGCAAGCTCTACACCGCCAACGGGCCGGACAATGATGTCACTGTTGTCGACACCAAAACGCTCCAGGTGCTGCGGCGGGTGCCGGTGGGAAAGATGCCTTGGGGAGTGGCGATCGGGGTGCACCCGTAACCGCGGCGATCAGTCTCCGAAGCTGATTCCCAGATCGCGCGCGGTCAGGATCGTATCGCTGTCGAGCGGGACGTTCTTGGTACGGCCCACCACTTCGTCCAGAGGAACCCGGGTGATGGTCGGGCCATTGAGCCCCACCATGATCCCGAACTCGCAATCAGCGATGGCCCGCACCGCCGCCGCGCCAAACCGAAGCGCCAGCAGCCGGTCGTAGGTGGTGGGCGATCCGCCCCGCTGCACGTGGCCCAGCACCAGCGTGCGGGTTTCCTTGCCGGTGCGTTCCCCGATAGCGCGTGCCACCTTGCTGGCCACTCCGCCCAGCCGGTCTTCCGTCCCTACCCCGCGCCGTTCCACCAGTTCGGGTGAGCCCTCTCGCGGACAGGCGCCTTCTGCCACGCAGACGATGCTGAAGTGACGGCCGGCTGCTTCGCGGCGGCGGATCTTGTCGCACACCCGGTCGATGTCGAACGGGATTTCCGGAATCAGAATGACGTCGGCGCTCCCTGATATACCGCTATTCAGCGCGATCCACCCGGCGTAACGTCCCATCAGCTCCACCACCATGACGCGTTCGTGGCTCTCGGCGGTGGAATGCAGCTTGTCGAGCGCCTCGGTGGCGGTGCTGACCGCGGTGTCGAACCCGAAGGTGCGCTGAGTGCCGCTGACGTCATTGTCGATCGTCTTGGGCACGCACACCACCGGCAGCCCTTTCTTCCAGAGCTGGTAGGCGATCTGGAGACTGCCGTCGCCGCCAATCGAAATCAGCGCGTCGAACCCGCTGGCCTGAAAAGCGGCGATCAGATCGTCGGAGCGATCGACCTCGATCGGTGCACCGGCGGCGTCATGCCCGATATATCGGAATGGATTGCCGCGATTGGTGGTGCCGAGGATGGTGCCGCCGAGGTGAGTGATGCCGCGAACCTGGTCGGGGCCGAGGGGGATCACCCCTTCGAAGCTGAGGAGGCCTTCGTAGCCGCGCTGGATTCCGTAGCACTGCCAGCCCCTCTGATGGGCGGCCAGGACGACGGCCCGGATCACGGCGTTGAGACCGGGAGCGTCGCCGCCGCCGGTCGAAATCGCGATACGCATCGTTCCCCTATCGTAGCGGCTGGTCAAATCAAAACCAAGGGCCGGCGGGGCCGCTGTGACCCGGCGCCTTGTCAGGGCCCGCCGCGCGGCGTATCTATTTGTCCCATGCGCCTTTCCCACCAGTGGTACCCGACCGTGCGCCGGCCGTGGGCCGGACTCTGCCTGTTGAGCACCCTGCTCCTCGCTCCGGGCACCATCTCCGCCCAGTCGAACTCGCGGGTGCGATTCGAGGTGGGCGCCGGCCTTGGCGCCGAGCACTTCGCCCCGGCGACCCATCTCAAGAACGGCTTTGCCACTGGCGGCTGGGTCGGCGTCTGGCTCCCCGCGCATTTCGGGATCGAGGCCGAGGGCATCTTCGCGTCGCCCAAGACTACCGCCGATCTCTCGTGGAAATCCCGCACCATCACCGGGTCGGTGCTCTACACGGTCCCGGTGGGAACCCGCAACGGAATCTTTTTTCGGGCCGGCTACGGTTCGATGAATTTTTCGGGAGACGCCTGCGATCTGCCGAGCTCGCTGCCGGGTGTAGGCCCCTGTGGTGACGCCGGCGTGCTGATCGGCGGGATGGGGCTCCGCGTTGCCCTGTCGCAGACGGTGATGATTCGTGGTGAAGGCCAGATCCAGCGCACCAGCACGCCCAAGCTCAACAACCTTGCCGGCCTGGTGGGCGTCAGCATCGTGCTGGGCGGCAAGCCGCCGGTGGACAGCGACGGCGATGGCGTGTTCGACCACGACGATCGCTGCCTCGGCACCGGTGTGGGCGTGCGCGTCGACCAGCACGGCTGCCCGCTGGACAGCGATCACGATGGGGTAACCGATAATCTCGACAAGTGCTCCGGGACCCCGACCGGCGCCAAAATCGACGCCAGTGGCTGTCCGGTGGATTCCGATCGCGACGGTGTGGCCGACGGGCTGGACCGCTGCAGCGACACGCCGGAAGGCGCGCTGGTGAACGCCGAGGGCTGTCCGTCCGACCGGGACCACGACACCGTGCTGGATGGCCTGGACCGCTGCCCCGACACCCCGGCTGGTGCCACGGTCGACGCACTCGGCTGCCCGGGAGATGAAGACGGCGACAGCGTGCTCGACGGCATCGATCAATGTCCGCGAACGCCGGCCGGCGTCTCGGTGGATGCCCGTGGCTGCCCCGCGGCCGAGGAGAGGCGTGCCGCACCGCCAGCCGCCGCACCACCAACCGGCCGCGGCGACTCTGCCGCCGGCGCGGTGCTTCGCGGGGTCAATTTCCGGAGCGGCAGCGCCCAACTGGAGCCGGCCTCCAGCGCGGTGCTCGATTCCGTCGCCCGGGTGCTGCAGGCCAACGCCCGGCTCACCGTCGAGATCGCCGGATTCACCGACAACACCGGTCCCGCCGATTTCAATCGCCATCTGTCGCAGCTGCGGGCCGATGCGGTGCGCAATTACCTGATCAGCCGCGGCGTACCGGGCAACCGGATGCAGGCGCGCGGGTTTGGCGCCGCCCAGCCGATCGCGTCCAATGCGACCGCGGCCGGACGGGCGCGCAACCGCCGAATCGAAATTCGACCGATCGGTCCTCCCTGAGCGAGGGACATGTCGCCCAGAATCTGGCTGGCGGCGGTGGTGGTGCTGTTTCTCCGTCCACTGCCGCCCGCCCCTCACGATTGGATCACCGAGCATCCCACGCTTGCCCACCGCCTGGCGGTGCTCCCCGATACACTGCACGAGAGCTCCGGAGTCGCGGCCAGTCATCTGGAGCCGGGGCTGTTCTGGACGCTCAACGATTCCGGGAATCTGCCGGTGGTTTTCGCGGTGGACCGGGCGGGTCGGCTGCGGCGTGCGTTCCGGGCCAAAGGCGCCGGCAACAATGACTGGGAAGCGGTTTCGGTCGGGCCCTGCGGAAATGAATCGTGCGTTTACATCGGGGATATCGGCGATAACCGCCGCGCCCGCCCGTCGATCATCCTCTTCCGGGTGCGCGAGCAGGATGCGCTGCGCGCCCTGGTGAGGAGCGACTCCACCCCGATCATTCCGGCCCAGGCGCTGACGGTGAAATACCCCGACGGGCCCAAGGATGCCGAGTCGCTCGTGGTGCTTCCCAACGGCGATGCGCTGATCATCGCCAAACCGCTCCGGATCGCGGCGGTACCGTACTACCTGGTGCCGGCCGCGGCGTGGGATTCCGGTTCGGTCGAGGCGCAGGGCCGGGGCACGCTGCCGATCGATCCGCGCACCGGCCCCGCCGGCTGGGTTACCGATGCGGCCGTGGCGCCGGACGGGCGTCGTGTGGTAGTGCGGAGCTATCGCTCGCTGTTCTTCTTCCAGCTTACCCACGACAACCATCTGACCGCCGGCGATCCTCCGCGGCGCTGTGATGTATCCGGCCTGGAGCCTCAGGGCGAGGGCGTAACCTGGGCCGACGACAGCACGTTCGTGCTTACCACCGAACGGCTCTTCACCGGACCAGCTACATTGGATGAGGTAC